>JAIBHM010000076.1 GCA_020028535.1 Armatimonadota bacterium
CGTGAATGGCTCGCGGAAGAGCAGGGCCGAGAGCACGATCACAAACGCCGGCGCCGTGTAGAGGAGGATGGCTGCCGTGGCCACGGTAGTGTGGCTGATCGCGAAGAGGTACACGAAGAAGAACACCGCAATGCTCACCAGGCCGAATGCGGCGAAGAGGACGAGATCGGCCCGGCGCACCCATAGTTGGCCGGGATCGGTCGCCAGCACGAATGCCGCCATGATGATGAATGAAATGCACGCGCGGAAGAAGGCGGCTTCGAGGGGGGTGACGCCGTGGCGAAACGCCGCCCGCCCCACGATACCGATGCTTCCCCAGAGCACCGCGGCGGCAAGGATCCGGGTGTACCCATGTTGTTGCGAGCGGAGCGAGCAACGCTCATGCATTTGGGGAAAAAACCTCATCCGAGAGGGGGGAAGACAATGGGTATAGTGCGGCTGGAGGACTGGAGGAAACTGCTGGAGCAGCACCTGGCGAGCCTGGGGCGAGATGACATCGGGATTGGTGACATCACCGGAACCGACACGGGCCAATTGCAGATCGAGTTCATCAAGGGCGCCATGCGGCGTCATGCGACGATCGCGGTCGAGGACCTTCAGGATCCCGATCGCGGCCGGGGAGCCATGAACGCGGCACTCCTGCGGATCAGCAAAGCGATCGAGCAGCAGCACATTCAGGCCGCGGGGAAGGGCTCGCTACCAGGGTAGTCCCAACGCCTTCGTCAAGAATTGGAGCAGCGGCGCGGACCGGGCCGACGCGTCAAGATAAGAATCGAGAAAGTCCGGCGAGCACACGTCTCGCTGCGTGTAGGTCGTCATCGTGTAGAAATCTTTCCGTTTGAGGTCTTCGACGAAACGTCCTCCCGGATCATAGCCCGCCGGAGGCCGCGTCAGCGTCTCACCCCCGATCGGGAGCTTCTTCCGCAGGACGGCGTCCCACTCGTTGGGCTTTGTGGCGATCCGATCCCGAATCTGCTTCAGCGAGGCTGTATCCGGATGGTAGATTCCGCTTCCACCGATGCAGTGGCCGGGCTCCAGGTGCAGGTAGAAGCTGGGGACGCTTCGATCCTTGCTTCGCGCCTGGTGCGGAAAGTGCGAGCCGGCAGACACTTTGAACGGACTCTTATCCCTGGAGAAGCGTGTGTCGCGATAGATGCGGAACATCGAGCCTCCGACCCGGCGCGGATCGGCGACGAAGTGCGGGCTGATCTTGCTGATGCGGTCTCCGAAGTCGGCGATGAACTGAAGCATCGGCTCCTCAACCTCGGTGATGTAGCGGGCTCTGTTCGAGTTGAACCACTCGCGGTTGTTGTTCCCCTTGAGCTCGCCGAGGAACTCAAACAAGCCCCTGCCGAAGTGCGCCGTGCGTGTCTTCACCATGCCCGACCCTCCTGCTTACGTTCGCGCCGCGTTTGCTGATGTGACCACACCCGCTATAATGTAGGTTGCGGTTACGGCCCTATCGTCTAGCCTGGCCTAGGACACAGCCCTCTCAAGGCTGAGACACGGGTTCAAATCCCGTTGGGGCTACCACTCGCACCGTCCGCCTCAGTCACCGTACCTGGCCCGCAACCGCGGCGACAGCCGCAACAGTAACTGCACGCGTTCGATCTCGTCAAGCCACTCCTGTGTGACGGTCTGCAGATACCCTTCCCCCGGCGCCACGATCCCCGCCGGACCGTGCGGTCCGAGGCGCTCCGCCGCCATCCTGCGATATGTCGCGAGCGTGCGCTCACCGTACCGTCCACACTCGAAGAAATCCTCGCTGAGAAAGATCACCATGGGGACGCGCAGGCCTTCGTTGATCGCAAGCGCCTGCGCCAGGTCCGGGTGCTCGTCGCGGTCGAGGAAGCGAAGGCCGATCCGCGCTGAAACTTCTGCGATCCGCTGCAAAATAGGGCCGTCGCGTACGCAGTCTCCGCACCACGTTCCGGCCAGGCAGAGCAGATACATCCGCCGCTGGAATCCTCTGAGCAGTTCGCCCTGCGCTGGAGCGAGCTCGATGCGGTCGTACGCGGCCTGCCACCGTTCCCGATGAGCGTTCGTGCCGTATCGATCCACGAAATCCCGATACGGCAGCCCGGCGGCGTACCGCTCCTCCCACGTCATCACCGTCTGCACCCTCCCTGCCGGTGATTGTTCCGGTCTTTCGTTGTAGCGTACAATAGGTGCTGATGATTCCCGAGGAAGACGCCGTCCGGAAGTTCCAGCAGGTGCTCGGCCGCGTGGATCCCCGGCTCGTCCTGGATCGCGGGAACATCCGCTACATGAGCGATCCCTATCCCGGCGTCGAGTTCGGCCTCCGCCTCGGCGATGCGGGTGTGCTGCTATTCATGCCGGAGGCCGATCTGGCCGCCGGCGACTGGGAGACTCGCATGTTCAAACGCATGGAAGCCGCCCGCCACTATCTGGAGGGCTTCCCTCTCGCCAAGGGCACGGGCGCCACCGGGCCCCATCCGGGCAGTCGCACTCCGCCGCGTCCCTCCCGCATCGGACGGACGTAATCATGGCCGCCTTACGTGGGCTGCACCACATCACGCTGATCAGTTCCGATATCCGCCGCACGACGCAGTTCTACACCGAGGTGCTCGGCCTGCGCCTGATCAAGCAGACGGTAAACTTCGACGATCCCTCAGCCAAGCACTTGTACTTTGCCGACGACGTCGGGACGCCGGGCACGGTGATCACCTACTTCGAATGGCCGCACCTTGCCCCGGGATCGACCGGGGTGGGGCTGACCCATCATTACGCCCTGGCGGTGGCGGATGAGGAGGCGCTGCAGCGGTGGTGGGTGCGGCTGCGACGCCTTGGAGTCGAGGTGACCAACCCCCGTCCACGACGCTACTTCACGTCCATTTACTTCCGCGATCCGGATGGTGTCATTCTCGAGATCGCGACCCGAGGGCCCGGGTTCCTCATCGACGAGCCCGAGGAAAAGCTTGGCGGGCGCGTGATCGTCCCGCCGGAAGAGTTCCTCAAGCCGTGGCGCAAGGACGAGCCGCCTCAGGTCGAGCGACTGGACTACGACGGCAGCGAGATCATCCCGGCGATGCGCGTGCAGGGCATCCACCATATCACCCTGACCAGCGGCGACATCGAGCGGACGACGTGGTTTTACACCGAGCTCCTGGGCCAGCGGGTGATCAAGCGGACAGTGAACTACGACGATCCGGGAGCGGCGCACTACTACTCCGGCGACCGCACCGGCACCCCCGGCACGATCGTTACCTACTTTGGATACCCCGCCATGTCGCGGGGCCGCATGGGGGTGGGCGTCGCCCATCATTACGCCTTTTTGGTCGAGACGGACGAACAGCAACGGGGGTGGGTCGATCGCCTGCGCGCGGCCGGCGTATCCACCACCGACGTGATCGACCGCAAGTACTTCCGGTCGGTCTACTTCAACGATCCCGACGGCGTGATCCTCGAGATCGCGACGCGCGGTCCCGGATTCCTCGTGGACGAGGACCTCAGCACACTGGGGTCGCGCCTCATTCTGCCGGAGTGGCTGCAGGCGGCGCAGACAACCAGCAACTGACGCCGCGGTCGATGGCGCCGCTCGTCCCGATGGTGTTGATTCACGGAGGGGGCGGCGCCGGGCAGCTGTGGCAGAACCAGCTCCTCGCGTTTCCCCACGCCATCGCCCCGGATCTGCCCGGCCATCCTGAAGGTCCGGGTCTCTCCACAGTCGCCGACATGGCCGGCTGGGTCCTGCGCCTCATCGACGAGCGTGGGATTGGACCGTCCGTGATCGGAGGGCACTCCCTCGGCGGGGGGGTGGCGCTTCAGGCCGGCCTCGACGCGCCCGAGCGCCTCCGCGGACTCATCCTCGTCGGCACCGGGTCACGCCTGCATGTCCGGCCGGAGTTCTTCGAGCAGCTCCGCGGCGATTTCGATGCGGCGATCGAGGAACTGTTGCGGTGGTGGTTCTCCCCTCAGGCTTCAACCCGCGTCGTGGACCGGGCGCGTCATGCGCTTCGGGCCCTGTCCCCCGCGGTCATCCACGACGACTTCTGGGCGGCCGATCGTTTTGACGTCACCGATCGCCTCCGCGAGATCCGGCTGCCGGCCCTTATCGTCTGCGGAGCGGAGGACCGGATGACCCCCACAACATACGCCGAATACCTGCACCGGCACGTCGCCGGGTCGCGGCTCGTCGTAATCCCGGGCGCCGGCCACATGGTTATGCTCGAGCAGCCCCGCGCCTGCAACGAGGCGATCGCGGAATTTCTCGAGGGGCTTCCGCGTCCATGAGCGTCGATCTGAACGCGGACCTGGGCGAGGGCGCGTCCACCGACGGCGCGCTGCTCGAGGTGATCACATCCGCCAACATTGCCTGCGGAGGGCATGCCGGCGATGAGATCAGCATGCGGGGAGCCGTCGCGGCGGCCATCGCACACGGTGTGGGAATCGGCGCGCACCCCTCGTATCCCGATCGGGAGGGATTTGGCCGCCGGGCGATGTCGCTGTCTCCCCGCAAGCTCATCGAGACCCTGGCCGATCAGATCCGCCGCCTGGCGATGATCGCCGAACAGGGTGGCGCCGCAGTGGCGCACGTGAAGGCGCACGGCGCGCTCTACAACGTTGCGGTGAATAGCGAAGATGTCGCCGCCGCGATCGGCCAGGCCGTCTGCCTGGTCAATCCCGACCTGATCGCTGTGGCTCTGGCGGGTTCAAAGATGGCGTCGATCTTTCGCGATCTCGGGCTTCGCGTCGCCGAGGAAGCGTTCATCGACAGAGGCTACACCGCCGCCGGCGCGCTGGTCGCACGCAGCGATTCCAGGGCGCTGATCACCGATCCGGCGGAAGCCGCGGCGCGCGCCGTACGGATGATGCAGCAAGGCGTCGTGGAATCCGTGGACGGCGTCGCTGTGCGGGTGCATGCGGATACCTTGTGTATCCATGCCGATACGCCAGGAAGTCCAAAAATCGCGGCGGTGACCCGCCGCGGACTTGAAGACGCAGGGTTCACCGTCGCGCGCATGGGCGCATGAGAGACTACCTGGCGAGAGCCATCTTCTATATCCAGGAGAACGGCGACGAGCTGGAGCGCGGCCGCCTGGGAGGACTGCTCGGACGCGATCGACCCGACCCGAAGGCGACCCGGGCGCTGCTCACACGGCAGAATGAGGACGGCGGATTTCCTTACCAGATGGTCCCCGGCCGCCCTTCGGCGATCATCTCCACCACGACGGCCCTGCAGTGGATGGCGGACCTCAGGGTCCTCAGAACGCCGCACGCTGAGCGGGCGGTCGCGTATCTGCTGACCGAGCAGCGCCCCGCCGGTTCGTGGGAGGAAAGTCCTGCCCTGATGAAATTCAATCCGCCGCCCCTGGCGCGTCCCGGGCATGAGGCCGGCCGGGCGTACTCCACGGCGCTGTCGGCATTCTGGCTCAGCCGTCTCCTCGGTCCCCGCCACGAAGGCGTGCAACGCGCATTCGCCTTTCTGCGGAGGATCCGCGGCGACGGGTGGCCCGAGGACGAGCCGGTCCAGGTGAGCTCACTCGTCGCGGCGCTGAGCGCGATGGTGGATGGCGCAGCGTCGTCGCTCGCCGCGGCGGGTGTGGAAGCCCTCGGACGGCGCGCCCCCGAGGCCTGGAGCGCGGATCGTCTCGCCGACGTCCTCGGCGCGCTCTACACGGCGGGTTTTTCGGCAGACGATCCCCTGGTGGTCTGGGGGCTGCGGCGGCTGATGGGATTGCAGCAAGACCAAGGAGGATGGTCCAGCGAGTACGGCGCCGATCATGACGTTGACCTGTCGTTGCGGGCGCTCAGCGCGGTGTCAGCGTTCGGGGTCCCATCAGCGTAAGATCCGCTCGCAATTCGCCCTCTAGTCGGACTCTCCGAGCGGGCAGTATAATCGGTAGGCTGCCGTGAGTCCCAGACTCCGTTCGTACATCATGCGCTACCGCCGGGAGTACGCCACCGGCTTCCTGCTCAGCATCGCCGCGGCCTTGCTGCTGATGGTCAACCCCATTCTGGTGCGGCAGGCCGTGGACGGTATCGGGCGGGGTATCTCCACCAGGCAACTCGGCCTCTACGCGCTCGGCCTCATCGCGATCCACACCGGGGTCGTGATCCTGCGCTATTTCTGGCGGATGAGCATCTTCAGCGCGGCGCGCCGGATCGAGTACGAGATCCGCAACGATTACTTTGCGCACCTGCAGCGGATGCACCTGGGGTTCTTCCATCGAACCCGGACCGGCGACCTGATGGCGCGCGCGGTGAACGACCTGAGCACCGTGCAGAGGTTCCTCGGCCCGGGGCTGATGCACGGCTTCAGCACGACCATCACGTTTGCCATCGCGGTGGGGTTCATGCTCACGGTGGACGTGCGGCTGACGCTGGTGATGCTGTTCATCCTGCCGCTGGTCAGCCTGTCGTTCATCGCGCTGGCGCCGCGCATCCACGCGCAGTTCGAGAGGGTACAGGACCAGTTCAGCACAATCTCGGCCAAGGCCCAGGAGAACTTCTCTGGCATCCGCGTGGTGAAGGCATTTGCGCAGGAGCCGCACGAGATCCAGGCGTTCGCCGGCCTGAATCGCGAGTACATCCGACGCAACATGGGCGTGATCAAGACCAGCGGAGCGCTGTGGCCGCTGATCGATTTCTTCCTCGGGCTCGCCGCCGTGATGCTGCTGTGGCAGGGCGGCCAGGCGGTGATCGCGGGACGCATCACGATCGGCCAGTTCGTGCAGTTCACGGCCTACCTCGGCCTGCTGGCCTGGCCGATGATCGCCCTGGGTTGGGTCGTCAACCTGATGCAGCGCGGGTTGGCCTCGATGAAGCGGCTGGATGAGATCTTCGCGCACAAGCCGAAAATCGCCGACCATCCGGATGCGCGGCCCATGCGCACGATGCGCGGCGACATCGAATTCCGCAATGTGTCGTTCGCCTACAACGGCGCGCCGGTACTGCGAGACATCACGCTGCACATCCCCGGGGGGAGCACCCTGGCGGTCGTCGGGCCCACGGGGAGCGGGAAGAGCACGCTGGTCGGCCTCATCCCGCGCCAGTTCGACGTCACCGGCGGCGAGGTGCTGATCGACGGCGTCGACGTACGCCGCATCGCCCTGGATGACCTGCGCCGGCACGTCGGGTTCGTGCCGCAGGACACGTTTCTGTTCTCCGACACCCTCGGGGAGAACATCGCCTACGGGCTGGAGACGGTGGACAGCGCCAGGATCACGGCCGCCGCGGAAGTCTCCGCGCTGGTTAGCGACGTGGCGGATTTCCCGAAAGGCTATGAGACGATCGTAGGAGAGCGCGGGGTGACGCTCTCGGGCGGGCAGAAGCAGCGTACCGCCATCGCCCGGGCCGTGGCCCGCGACCCACGCATCCTGATTCTGGACGATGCGCTGAGCAGCGTGGACACGCACACAGAAGAGGAGATTCTCACCCGGCTGCGCGGCGTGATGCAAACGCGCACCGCAATTCTCATCTCCCACCGCATTTCCACGGTCCGGCACGCCGACCAGATCGTCGTGCTGGACGATGGGCGGATCGTCGAGCGCGGGACGCACGATGAGCTCCTGCAGCGGGGCGGGCTGTATGCCGCCCTGTACCAGAAGCAGCTGCTGGAGCAGGAGCTCGAGGAAGCGGAGGTCGCCCCAGAGGCGTGAGCACCCATTTTCAGGAAGACGAAATCCTGGGGAAGGCCTACGACGCCCGCCTGATGCGCCGGCTGCTCACGTATCTGCGGCCGTATCGCTGGGCGGTGGCGCTGTCGGTGCTCCTGCTGTTGCTCACCGCCGGGATGGACCTGCTCGGGCCGTTTTTCGTCAAGATCGCGATCGACCGCTACATCGTGCGTGGAGAGGGGGCCGGCATCAGCCGGCTGGCCGTCTTCTACCTGGCGACGCTGCTGGCCGCCTTCGCCTTCCGCTACGCGCAGAACTTCATCATGCAGGTGGTCGGCCAGCAGGTCATGTACGACCTGCGCCTCGCTCTCTTTACGCACCTGCAGCGTCTGGCGGTGTCATTCTTCACGCGGAACCCGGTCGGCCGCTTGATGACCCGCATCACCAACGACGTCGACACCCTGTACGAGATGGTGACCTCCGGTGTGGTGACGGTGATCGGGGACCTGGTCATGCTCAGCGGCATCGTGATCGCCATGCTGCTGCTGGACTGGCGGCTGGCGCTCTTAGCGTTCGCCGTCCTGCCGGTGCTGGTGGTTACGACGTTCACCTTTCAGTCGCGGATGCGTGACTCATACCGGGCCGTGCGCATCCGCATTGCGCGCATCAACGCGTACCTGAACGAGAACATCATGGGCATGCCTGTGGCGCAGCTGTTCAACCGTGGGCTGAAGAACTTCCGGCGGTTCGATGATCTGAACCGCGATCACCTGGATGCGAACCTGGAGGCGACCCGGTACATGGCC
>JAIBHM010000241.1 GCA_020028535.1 Armatimonadota bacterium
TGGTGCTGGCCGTGGGCATTCGCTTCGGCGGAGCTGTGACATCGCCTCTCATGCGCCCATGGACCGCCCACCCTTCAACCCGGGGGCCAGTGCATCGGGCGCCCGCCGAGCAGATGGACATGAAGATGTTGAACCGTCTGGCCGGCGATCATCCATGGCACCATCGGAGTTTTGCGCGCAGCATCGAAAATTGCTTTTGAGATGGTCGGATTCTCGGGAAGCTTGCCATCGAGCCAGCTATTGTCGTTACGAGCGCCGATGCCGATAAAATCGGGAAGCTGCAGCGGCTCTCGGACCGTCCAGCGTGCCCAGGCGATTTGCATCGCGACTCGAACGCGCTTGAGGAGACGTGCCCTGAGCCGAAGGCGTCCGGCCAAGAATTCTTCCCTTCGCTTGGACTCCACGAAACCTCTCGTGCTCGCTGTCACAAGTCCGTGAAGGGTGGCGCCGCACGATCCTGAAAGGACGCGCCCCCGAGGCACGAATTTGCGATTCCGAAGAGCATAGAGTCTAGGTTCGTTGGTCCTCTGCTTTTTTCGATGAAGTTGCGAATGACTCACGCGGCTTTCGCAGCGTCGGCATGCAAGGCGGGGAAGTGGAGTTCCCGCAGCTGCAGCGACGCGCTCATGATGCGGTAGCCGGAAGCACTCACCCGCCAGCGGCGCGAGCGAGGAATCTTCGCCACCAATCCATAGACGTGGAGCCGGTGGAGCAGCCGGCTTACTTGCGCGCTTTGGGTCTTGGGCTGGTCGCTGAGGCGAACGAGGGTCCTCCGGAGCTTGTCGCGGAGATCCCGATTGGTGAAGCCGTGGAGAGCGTGCTCGCCACTCATGAGGGCGCCGAAGAGTTGGCTGTCGAGTCTAGCCACGGGGTTGAAGGCCTTGACTGGCCGGCCGTTGGCCGGCGTCTTGGGCACGGTGATGGTATCGAGGCCGCGCAGGGCTGGGGTCGGGTCGTCGACCTGGGCCAGGGCGGCAAGGTACCGCGAGTTGCATTGCAGGCAGATCTCGCGATAGCGGAAGAGGTAGACCACGCCCTTCCTCAAGGGAACCCACTCGGTCTTGCGACATCCGCGGCGGCGCACCCGGCGGCGGACGCGAAATTCCTCCGGCGCGTTGATGACCGTTTCAATCCGGAGGACCAGACCGGCCTTGTCGTACATCTTGATCCAGTTCTGTTTCATGCGGTGTTTGACCCGATGCCCCAGCAGGCGGCCTTTGAGCTCCTGAGCCCGGAGGTCGGTGAGTACCTCACCCTCGAACTTGCCGTGGAGCTTGCGGCCGAGGAAGGCCAGCACATCCTGCGCGGTGAAGGAGCGCGTGCTGTGCTCGAGCAGCCGCGGGACCAGATCGCGAAGCTGCGCGCGGGTCTTGAACACCAGGTCGGTGGAGTACTCGGCCTGGGCCGTCACCCAGTAGTACTGCATCGGGTCGAGCAGATCGCCCAGCAGGGGGTTGACGCGGCGGGCATAGCGTTGCAGGAGGGCCACCCACTCCACGGTCACGAACCGGTCGGCGAAGGTCTGTGCGCGCGGGAAGTCCGCGATCCACAGGAAGGCGTTGTCGAGCTTGGTGTACCGGATCCCGTGGCGGGTGAGTTTGCGGGCCAGCCACTCGTGGCCATTGACATAGAGCTGGAGCTGCAGGGGGAACCACGTTTGGAGCTTGACGTGGATGAGTCCAAGGTCGGGGTCCATGAAGTAGTAGTAGAGGAACAGGCACTTGCGCTTGGCGAACTGCACGTAGTGGCGTTGCTGCCAGCGCAGGGAGAAGGTGCGGCAGGGTTCAACCACCGAGTAGATGCAGACCAGGCCCTGCTCGATGCCATCGCGTTTGGCCATGGCGCGGGCCAGCTCGTCTTTGTCGCTGGCTCCTGGCAGGTACTCACAGGGCCGGCCGGCCGCGTCGGCCATCCGGCGGGCGTGGGTCTTGAGGCGCTCGGCCTGCTCGATCACGAACCGCTTGAGGTCCCAGCGATGGACGTGTTTGGCCTGGAGGAAGGCGGCCATGGCATAGCCGCTAAAGAAGGGCAAGTAGCCGCGAAAGATCAGGCGGTCAAAGCAGGAGAGCGTCCCCTCGATGGCGTCCGTGTGTTTGGCGATGAACTGGTCCATTCGCGCATAGCACACGCACTCCGACGAGAAAGCAACTCCCCCTGCCACCCCCTGCCAACGCGCCGGCGCAGCTTCGAATCTTCGATCCAGAAAGACATCCGATCCTTCCCCCGGACGGACTTGGCGAAACGCGTGGTTCCATCCGGGCCGTGACTGCCGCACTCAGGGTCAGCCGCCTCGATCCCGGACGCCCACCGACATTCGATCGTGGTCCCGGCTGTCAACCAGCTGAGATGCCCGGTCGGTCCGAGGCGAACGGCGCAGCCGGGTCGCCTCGGCTTGGTTGCGGCCGCCAGGCCGCGTTGTGACGATTAACGCCATTTCCGCTGGGGCGGCGGGCGTCCCACCAGGTCCGACCGCCTCCCGCGAACCCCGGCACGGGACCCGGGAGGGCCCGTTCGGGGTGGGCGAAAGGCGAGCGTGGGCATCGTGATCGCGCGCGGGCCCCGAGTGATCTTGCACGGGCGCGGGGTCGCGGTCAAGAAGCGGGCGGCGGGCGCGGGTGGGGCCGGGCCGGGCGGCGCGGGGGCGCCGGCGCGGGCCAGGTGGGCGAGGATGGCCTGCACGGCGCGGGGGTCCTGGACGGTGGCGAGGACGCGCAGCCGGCCGCCACAGCGGGGACAGGCCAGGACATCGATAGTGGCCGACGAGGGAGAGGGCC
>JAIBHM010000242.1 GCA_020028535.1 Armatimonadota bacterium
AGGCGAGGGGGTACGGCGATCCACCGCCACCACCACCTCGTCCCCGGACTTCGTCGCCGCCAGCGCATTCTCCATCAGATTGACCAGGACTTGCTGCAACTGCTCCACATCGCCGCGCAGGCAAGCCCCCGCGTCCGTCGGCTCCACCTTGAGGATCACGCCTTTTCCGGCAAAGGCGGGCGCCATCAGCGCCCCCACAGGCTGGACGAGACTCTCGGCCGGCAGCCGCGCGAGGACGGGCTTCCGCTGGCGGGTAGAGGAGAGCAGCTCCTCGATGATGCGTACCACGCGGCTAATTTGCGACTCGATGATGCCGATCCGCTTGCGCGTGTCCGGACTCACCATCGGCTCTTCCCCGAGCGCCTGGACATGCCACGCGATGGAGTGGAGCGGCGTACCCACCTCATGCGCCACCGACGCCACGAGTTGGCCGACCGCGGCGAGCCGTTCCGCTCGGTTCAACGCATCCTTTATCTCGACGAGCTGGGCATTTGCCGTGAGCAGATGTTCGGTCTGTAACGCCAGTTCGGCGCGCGCCGCTTCCTCCCGGGCCTTGCGCTCCTCCCGCGTCATGGCGAAATAGGCCACCCCCATGAGGACGCCGACGACCACCGTGCGGTTAATGGCGGCAGACACGAAGCGCCCAGGCTTCGTCGGCCTCAACAATCCGGCGTAGGTGGCCATAATGCACAGCAAAAGCGTCACCAGCATCAGGCGACGATTCCTAGCCGTTGCGATCAGCAAGATCGGCAGCACAAAGCCATAGGCACCCACGACGTTGGCCGGCACGGCCGTTTCCGCCAGGACGATAAGCAGGATGAGGGCCGCCGAGATCCCCAGCATCAACACGTTTCTGTTGGTCCCGGCGATGCGCTTGAAGAACTGCGGCACGGATTTTATCGAGATCGGCCGTACCATGGAATTACTCAGCTTCTTGTCAGCGTGTCAGCTCGTCCGCCCGTCACCTTGGCGGCCGCAGCGTCCGCATCAGCTCTGCGAGGCGGCGCGCCCTGGGATTCACCGGCAGAGCTTCGAGCGGAACAGCGGCCTTGCGCGCCCAGTTCGGATGTTCATCCACTGTTCCGGGCACGTTGATTTGCGCCATCTCTCCTTGCACGTCTTCCAGGGACGCGAGCACGATCCACGAAGTACTGCGACCTAGAAAGGCGTGGACGGCCAGGAAGAGCTCCACGGGGAGCTCCCGCTCGGCGGCCGGGTCCTCCGGCAGGCCATCCGGCAGCAACCCCTCCACTCGCAAGGCCGCCAGCAGGGCCGTCTTGTCCCGCTGCCGATCCGCCAGTGCCTGCAGGCGGGCTTCCTCGTGCTGATAGCACCCCAGCCTGGAGCGGACTTCGATGTCCTCTGCCGCCCAGAAACCGGCCAAGGTGGGGAGATCATGCGTCCCGACGACGGCCACCGCTTGGGCCGGATAGGCCCCGGGCGCCTTCCACTCGCCCGCGCGGCCACGCTCGAAATACAGTACTCGATAAGACAGGACCCGGGCGGCGGCGAGACCCGCGCGCACTTCATCCGGCACGGTCCCCAGATCCTCACCCACCACCATGGTCTGATGACGCACGCTCTCCAGGGCCAGAATCCCCAGCAGGTCCTCGGCTGGATACCGAACGTAGGCCCCCGTGGAGGCCGGCTGCCCGCGCGGGATCCAGAAGAGGCGAAACAGCGCCATGACGTGGTCGAGCCTGAGGGCGCCGCCGTATCGCAGAGTGTTCCGGAGCACCGCGATGAAGATGCGGTAGCCGTCCGCCCGCAAGCTTATGGGATTGATGGGCGGCAGTCCCCAGTCTTGCCCAGCCGGCGCAAATGGATCGGGTGGAGCCCCGCTATTGGCGTCCAGCGCCAGCACGTTCTGAAAGCCCCAGGCCTCGCTGCCTGAACGGTCACAGCCTACCGCCAGATCATAATACAGCCCGATGGGCATCCCGAGCGCGCGAGCGCGCTGGGCGACCTCACCAAGCTGTTGCGCGGCGACCCACTGGAGATATTGGTGGAACTGGACCGCCTTCTCATGGGACTTCCGAAATGCGGCGACGGCCTCCGACTGCGGATGGCGGTACTGTTCCGGCCACTCCTGCCACGCCGAGGTGTCCGGATACTCGCGTCGCAGTTCCTCGGACAGAGCCTGGAAGACGGCGAACGTTTCGAGCAAGTCGCCCTCCTCGCGGACAAACCGCTCGAACGCCAGTCCCCGCTCTGTACTAGCGCGCCGCCCTCTCGACGGGTTGGCCAGATGCCATTCCAGGAACGTGGCAAACAGCGCCTCCAGGACCGCCCGTTTGAGCGTATAGACTTGGTCATAGTCCACCATCTCCCCTTTTCTCAGCGCCTCCAGCCTGGAAGACACAGCGCTGTTCCCCATCAGACGCTGGGCGGCTGCCGATTCTGCATATTCTGGGATCCGCTCCACATCTAAGTAAATGACGTTGAGATACAGTCGGCTGTCGGGAGAATAGGGGCTGATACAAGAGGGCCGGGTGTTCTTCAGCGCATGGAGCGGATTCACTCCGACGATCCCCGCGCCCAGGTCCTTTGCAGCCCACTCCACGAATCTGCCCAGATCACTGAAATCGCCAACGCCCCAGTTCCTTGCGGAGCGGAGTGCATAGACTTGAAGCGCCAGTCCCCAGATCCGCCTGCCCTCGCTGATCTCGGTGGGCACGTAGCACTGACCGGGTGTGAGGATGAGGCACAGGACGCCCTCTACCAGCTGCGACGGCGTGATGCCGCGGGCGGTCAGGCTGTAGTACCCA
>JAIBHM010000243.1 GCA_020028535.1 Armatimonadota bacterium
CACCGGCGTGCGGCGGGTGTTTTCCACGAGCGCAGAAGGACAGTCCATCGTCGGGATCGAGTTCAACCTGGGCACCGACCTGGATGCCGCGACCGCCGATGTGCGCCAGCGGGTGGACCTGGTGAAGGGCGCCTTCCCGCGGGACGCACAGGATCCGACCGTCCAGAAGGCCGACTTTGCCAGCCAGCCTATTCTCTTTCTTGGGATGGGTGGGCGACTCAGCGGTTATGAGCTGCGCGAGCTGGCCGAGAACGTCGTGAAGCCGCGGCTGGAACGCGTGGACGGAGTCGCCGCGGTCAATATATCCGGCGGGCGCACCCGCGAGGTGCGGGTCGAGGTGGATCAGGATCGCCTGCGGGCCCTTGGGCTCTCCGTGCTGCAGATCGAAGACATCCTCCGTCGGGAAAACCTGAACATTCCCAGCGGCAGAATCAAGCAAGGGCAAGAGGAGTTCCTGGTGCGCGTCGTCGGCCAGTTTAGCAGCGTGGAGGAGATCGGCGATATCCGCATCCCCCGCACGGGCGCGCCGGCAGTGCGCCTGGCCGAAGTGGCGCGGATCCAGGACACGTTGAAGGAACCGGACCGCCTCACGCGCCTAAACGGCCGGGAGAGCGTGGGTATCACGGTTCAAAAGCAGGCCGACGCGAACACGGTCGCAGTCGCGGACGGGGTGCACGCCGCCATCGCGGAATTGCGGTCTGCATTGCCTCCCGGCGTCGCGATCGAAGTTGCCATCGACAATTCGCTATTCATCAGAGACTCCGTCAACGACGTGCGGGGCAACCTCATCCTCGGCTCCGCCCTGGCCGTCGTTGTGGTGTTCCTGTTCCTCCACAACGTCCGGAATACGATCATCATTGCGTTTGCGCTGCCCGCGGCCATTGTGGCTACGTTCATCCCGATGTTTTTCGCAGGATTTTCGTTGAATGTTCTCTCCCTGCTTGCGCTGGCCATCGCCATCGGACTCATGATCGACAACGCGATCGTCGTGAACGAGAACATCAGCCGCCACCTGGAAGAGGACACCCCCGATCCACGCGAGGCGGCGCGGCGCGGGGCCAAGGAGATCGAGCTCGCGGTGATGGCGAGCAACCTGGCCAACGTCGCGGTGTTCCTGCCGATCGCCTTCATGAGCGGCCTCGTCGGCCAGTTCTTCCGGCAGTTCGGCCTCACGGTGACGTTTGCGAACCTCTTCAGCATTCTGATCGGGTTTACGTTGACGCCGATGCTCTCGGCCCGGTGGCTGCGCCGGAGGCCCACGGAAGCGCCGCGCACACGGCTGGATCGGACATTCGCGAGATGGGACCGCGCGTACGATCGGCTGGCGGAGCGATATCGCGGCGCGCTGTCATGGTCCCTGCTGCACCGGGGGCGCGTGTTGCTCGTCGCCGGCCTGCTCTTCCTGGCGAGCCTCGTTCTCGTCGCCTCGCCACTCATCGGCAAAGAGTTCATGCCAAGCGGAGACTACGGCCAGTTCCAGATCGACCTTTCGATGCCGCCCGGCAGCTCGCTCTCCCAGACCGACAAGGCGACGCAGGCGGTGGAGCGTGTGCTCGCCCAAACGCCGGAGATCTCGACGTTCTTCACGCTCGTCGGCGCGTCCGATACTGGCTTCGGATTCTCCGAGAGCGGGGGCCAGCGCTCGCAGATCTTCATTAATCTTGTGGATCGGGCAAAGCGAAAGCGCTCCGCGGACCAGGTGATGGCAAACCTGCGCGGTCGCCTGCATGACATCCCTGCGGCTACTGTGAAGGTCGGTGCGCAAGGCGTGGCGGGGGGGACCGCTCCCGTGCAGATCGAGATCACGGGATCCGACGAGCGGGTGCTCGCGCGGCTCGGCGAGCAGGTCCGGAAGATCGTGCAGGAGACGCCCGGCACCGCCAACGTGGACACCAACCTGCAGTCGGGTAAGACCGAAGTGCAGGTGAGGCTGGACCGTACGCGGATGGCCGAACTGGGACTGACCACGGCCGATGTCGGCGCGCAGCTCCGCACCGACATTGCGGGAACTCCGGTGACCCAGTACCGTGTGGGCGGTTCTGAGTACGACATCACCGTCCAGGCGCGGGAGCAAGATCGCGATGCGGTGCGGGAGATCGGTAACCTGAGCGTGGGCAGCGCGAACGGGACGCCCATTCGCCTGAGCGACATCGGTACGCTCGAGCTGCGGCGCGGTCCGATCACCGTCGACCGGTTGAACCGTCAGCGGCTGGTCACCGTGGAGGCAGCGCTGGTTGGACGCCCTCTCGGCGCGGTCGTCTCCGAGATTCAGGGAAAACTTCGGGCCGTCACCGTCCCGGCAGGGTACCAGGTGCGCTTCGGCGGCGAGGCGGAGTTCCAGCAGGAGACGTTCACCGACATGTTCTTCGCGCTCGGGTTGGGGACGCTGCTCGTCTATATGACGATCGCCGCGCAGTTCGAGTCGCTGCTCAATCCCTTCGCGATTATGTTCAGCCTGCCGCTCGCCGGCATCGGCGTGTTCTTCATGCTCCTCGTCACGCGCACGACGATCAGCCTCTTCTCGCTGTTGGGGATCATGATGCTGTCCGGCATCGTCGTCAACAATGCCATCCTGCTCATTGAGTTCATCCACCAACTGCGCGAGCGTGGGGTGCCCCGCCGCGAGGCGATCCTGCAGGCCGGGCAGACCCGTCTGCGACCGATCCTGATGACGGCTCTCGTGTCGATCATGGGCGGCCTGCCGGTAGCGATCGGCATTGGTACCAGCGGCGCCGAGTGGCGGCGGCCCATC
>JAIBHM010000244.1 GCA_020028535.1 Armatimonadota bacterium
CGTGCGGGGGCGGAGCTGGGCCATTCACGATGGTATCCTCGGGGCGCTGTGGTGGGCTCCCCGGATGGTGAAGCGGGTGGGGATCGATCAGGGCATCTCCACATTTCCTGGCGGCGTCTGGTAGGTGTGGCGGGCCTCGCGAACGGGCCAGAGGGATTGAGGCGTGGACCTGGAGAAGTTGCTGATGCGGCGCAGCGCGACGTGAAATCATAACAGCACAAAGGTTTGGGACTGATGTGCGTCCAATGTGTCGCCAGTCCCAACCAGGTCATCACATGCACAGGAGCCGCAAAAATGGAAAGGATGCGAGCTAATGTTTTTCACGGGGTGAACGATATCCGCGTTGAGGAAGTCGAGCGACCACGCGCCGGAGTCGGCGAGGCGGTGATTCGGGTTACGCTGACCACTATCTGCGGCACCGATCTCCATATCGTACGCGGCGAATATCCGGTCAAGCCCGGACTCATCATCGGCCACGAGCCTGTGGGCGTGATCGAGGAACTCGGGCCGGGCGTCACGGGCTACGCGATCGGCGACCGCGTGATTGTCGGCGCGATCACGCCCTGCGGCCAATGCCGCGCTTGCCTATCCGGACAACTTTCTCAGTGTGGCCACGGCGCAGGGTACGAGGCCATTGGGGGATGGCGTTTCGGTAACACCATTAACGGCGCGCAGGCCGAATACCTGCTTATACCCTACGCTCAGGCAAACCTGGCGAAGATTCCCGATGGGTTGACCGACGAGCAGGTTGTGCTGCTTGCCGACATCGCCTCGACCGGCTTCAGCGGAGCAGAGGCGGGCGGCGTGCGGATCGGCGATTCGGTCGTCGTTTTCGCGCAAGGGCCGATCGGGCTGTGCGCGACGGCCGGAGCCAAGTTGATGGGTGCCTCTTTGATCATCGGCGTTGACGGTGACGAGAATCGGCTGGTGATGGCGCGGCGCATGGGAGCGGATGTCGTGCTCGATTATCGAGAGGTAGACGTGGTGGCCGAGGTGAACCGGCTGACCGGTGGCGGGGCAGACGTGACGATCGAGGCGCTTGGCACACAACAAACGTTCGAGAACGCACTTCGCTGCTTGCGGCCCGGTGGCACGCTTTCCAGCCTCGGTGTCTATTCGGGCAAGCTGCAGGTGCCCTATGAGGCCTTTGCTGCTGGAATCGGCGATTACCGCATCGTCACGACGCTTTGCCCTGGCGGTAAAGAGCGGATGAGGCGGCTGATGAGCATTGTGCAGTCTGGTCGCTTCGATCCGACGCCGCTCGTCACCCACTCGTTTTCGCTGGACGAGATCGCGGAGGGCTACCGCGTTTTCGGTCAACGATTGGGTGGAGTTATGAAGGTCGCGATTCGGCCGTGACGGCCGAGGTTCCACTGGTTCATCTTGAAAAGGAAGGAGGTAATTTCGATGCGGAAAGGACAGATTGTGATCGTGGTGCTGATGCTCTGGCTTGGCCTGGCCGGGTACATTTCGGCTCAACAGGCTCCTCCAGGGGGCGGGCACAAGACGGGTCAGGGTCAGCACCAAATGGGTCCCCAGGGCCCTATGGGTCCCGGCATGATGGGCCAGACGGGCGGCCAGGGCATGATGGGCATGGGGCCTGGCATGGGGATGATGGGACAAATGATGGGCCCAATGATGGGTTCCCCCGAGGTCATGGGGACCATGATGTCCATTCACGGAGAGATCATGAGCCTTATGGGCCAGATGATGCAGAAGTACGGCCGCGCCATGGACCAGATGACGCCGGGGCTTCAGCAGCAGATGCAGCGAGAGATGCTTGAGCGGATGGGCGAGATCCTGACGAAGCATGGTACGGCGTTGAAGGAGAGGGCCAAGGCGTCGAGCAAGTAGTTGAAGTCAGGGGGTCACACCGGTTCAGACCGATATGAGGAGGCCGATGAAGGCAAGGGACATCATGACGACGAAGGTGGCGACGGTAGGCCCCGACATGCCGGTCAGCGCTATCGCGGCCCTGTTCCTCGAACGGCGCATCAGCGCGGTGCCGGTCATCGACGACGACCGCCGCATCCTGGGAATCGTCAGCGAAGGGGACCTGATGCGACGGGGCGAGACCGAGCGGCCCCGGTCCTCCTGGTGGCTCGCCGCGTTTGGCAATACCGAGGAGCTGGCGCGCGACTTCACCAAGGCCCGCGGCCAGCGCGCAAAGGATGTGATGACGCGCGAGGTCGTGACCGTCACCGAAGAGACCCCCATCACGACGATCGCGGAGCTTCTTGAGAAGAGGCGGATCAAGCGCGTCCCCGTGGTCCGGGATGGCCGGATCGTCGGGATCGTGAGCCGCGCGGATCTGCTGCGCGCGCTCGCCGTGCGAGGCGTCAAGTCGATGGTGCCCGAGACCCAGGGTGACCGGGCCATCCGGGACCAGCTTCTGGCGCTCTTGAAGCGCGAGCCCTGGGCGGACACCCATTTCTTGAACATCCTGGTCAGCGAGGGTGTCGTCCACCTCTGGGGTCTGGTGCGCTCCGAGGCCGAGCGGCGGGCCCTGCGCGTCGCCGCCGAGACGGTCCCCGGGGTCCTGGGTGTCGAGGACCACCTGCACCTCTGGCAGTCGCTGCCTTCCGGCCTCTGAGCGCGGCGAGGTCGTGGACCAGGTTAGAATGGCTGTTCTCGATCAGGCCTTGAGCTTCCGGGCGTTCTTCGCGCCGCGATCGGTGGCGGTCGTCGGGGCCTCGACCCGCCCCGAAAGCGTGGGACGGGCGGTCTTCGCCAACATCCTGCTCCACGGCT
>JAIBHM010000245.1 GCA_020028535.1 Armatimonadota bacterium
AGAGTTGGAGCAGTGGGCCGCCATCAAGGCCGCCGCCTCCGACGCCATTCTCGCCAACGGCGGCACGATCACGCACCATCACGCGGTCGGACGCGACCACCGGCGATGGTATGCTGACGAACGAGGCGGCCTTTACTGCTCGCTGCTGTCTGCGGCAAAGGCGAGCGTAGATCCGCGATGGATCATGAACCCCGGAGTGCTCGTGACAGGCCCCACTGGTTGACACACCTATAGCGCAATGTTAGTATCCTTGCGGTGCCCGAAGGATAGCCTTCGGGGTCTTTTTGTCGATGACGCCTGCAGCTGACGTGCTCGAACGGCTCAAGACGGCCGAGTATCGAGCCGTCGGATCGAACCAGACGGTGAAGGCGATCCGCCGGGGACGGGCCCAGCTGGTGTTCGTCGCTACGGACGCCGACCGCCGGGTGGTGGCGGACGTGATCGCGGCGGTGCGCGACCGCGGCCTCGAGGTGATCGAGGTCGGCTCGATGCGGGACCTGGGTCGCGCCTGCGGGATTGCAGTGGGCGCTGCGGCAGCGGCGGTGCTTGCGCCGCCCGAGGCAACGGCCTCGTAGCCGCGACGACCCATATAAGAGGAACGAAGCGGAAGGCCGGCGGGGTACCGGACGCCCCCGCCGCTGAAATCGGGGTCGACCCGTCAGGGTTGACCCTCATATGCGCCGCAGGACACCGATCCTCCGGTGTCGCGTATGGCGCAGCCTAACTGAACACAGGACAGATCAGCGATAATCCAGCGCGGCCGTAATCCGGCGCAACGCGCTGCGGCATCGCGACGGTTTCCCGGCCCGCTGGAAGCGGGTGCTGGGGATAGTGCGTGTTCGAAACTGGAAATTTCGTGAGGAGGAAGGGCATGCCGACAATCAGTCAGCTCGTGCGACACGGACGGCATCGGGTGCGTTCCAAGACCAAGTCTCCGCACCTGGAACACAACCCGCAGAAGCGGGGTGTGTGCATTCAGGTCCGCACCATGACGCCGAAGAAGCCGAACTCCGCACTGCGGAAAATCGCTCGAGTCCGGCTGACCAACGGGCACGAGGTCACCTCCTACATTCCCGGGATCGGACACAACCTGCAGGAGCACTCGGTGGTGCTGATCCGGGGCGGTCGCGTGCCCGACCTTCCGGGTATCCGCTACCACATCATCCGCGGCACGATCGATGCGGCGGGTGTGGCGGACCGGCGTCAGGGGCGATCAAAGTACGGGGCCAAGCGGCCGAAGTAGCGAGGGGAGCGACATGCCAAGAAAGGGAGCCGTCAGTCGTCGTGAGGTCGGGCCGGATCCGGTGTATAAGAGCGTCGTCGTGCACCGGCTGGTGAACAGCGTGATGATGCGCGGCAAGAAGAGCCTGGCCGAGCGTGTCGTGTACGGCGCGATCGACCAGGTGAAGGAGCGCTCCGGCCAGGACCCGATCAAGGTCCTGGACAAGGCGCTGCACAACGTGATGCCGGTGCTGGAAGTGCGGCCCCGCCGCGTGGGCGGCGCGACGTATCAGGTGCCGATCGAGGTCCGGCAGGACCGGCGCATGTCCCTCGGCCTGCGCTGGCTGGTGGATTTCGCCCGGCAGCGCAAAGACAAGCGCACGATCACCGAAAAGCTGGTCGCGGAAATCCTCGACGCCAGCGGCGGCCAGGGCGGCGCCGTGAAGAAGCGCGAGGATACCCACCGCATGGCTGAGGCCAACAAGGCATTCGCGCACTACCGCTGGTAAGCGCGGAGCCGTCGTAGGAGAGGTAATGGCGGGAGTCAGTCTCGACAAAATTCGGAACATCGGGATCGTCGCCCACATCGACGCGGGCAAGACGACGACCACCGAGCGCATCCTGTTCTATACGGGACGGGTGCACCGCATCGGCGAGGTCGACGAAGGGTCCGCGACGATGGACTGGATGGTCCAGGAGCGCGAGCGCGGCATTACGATCACGTCCGCTGCGACGACCTGCACCTGGCGGGATCACCGCATCAATATCATCGACACGCCCGGCCACGTGGACTTCACGGTTGAAGTGGAGCGCTCGCTGCGCGTGCTGGACGGCACCGTCGTCATCTTGAGCGCAGTGGAAGGGGTCCAGCCGCAGTCCGAAACGGTGTGGCGCCAGGCCGATCGCTATCGGGTTCCCCGCGTGCTGTACGTCAACAAGATGGACCGTACCGGCGCGGATTTCCTCCGCACCGTGGCCATGGTGCGCGACCGCCTGGGCGCGAACGCCGTCCCTGTGCAGCTCACGGTCGGCGCCGAGGACAACTTCCAGGGTGTGATCGACCTCGTCCGCATGAAGTCCATCGTCTATCTGGATGACTTGGGGACGAAGTCGGACGAGGACGACATTCCAACCGAACTGCGCGAGCAGGCCGAACAGTGGCGGGAGCGTCTGATCGAGGCTGTCGCGGAGATGGACGACGAACTGACGCACAAATACCTCGAAGGCCACACGCTGAGCGAAGACGATATCCGCAGGGGTCTGCGCCTGGGCACCCTTTCGTACAAAATCGTGCCGGTGGTGGCCGGCAGCTCCTTCCGGAACAAAGGCGTCCAGCCGCTGCTGGACGCGGTCGTGGATTACCTGCCATCGCCGCTGGAGGTGCACGCGGTGGTGGGCCGGCATCCCAAGACCGGCGAGCCTGAAGAGCGCCGCCCCGATCCTGCGGAGCCGTTCTCCGCCCTGGCGTTCAAGATCGTCACCGACCCCTATGTCGGCAAGCTCACGTACTTCCGCATCAGCCGTATTCTCCAGATGCACGCGAATCACCGGGAAGATGTCCCGGAGGTCACCGCGGGTAACGTTGTCGCCGGCGTAGGCCTGCGTGACACGACGACCGGAGACACGCTGTGCGACGCCGACCGGCCGATCGTGCTGGAATCGATGCAGTTCCCCGAGCCCGTCATCGCCGTGGCGGTGGAACCTAAGTCGAAGGCGGACGAAGACAAGCTCTCCACCGCCCTCGCCAAGCTCGCCGAGGAAGATCCTACCTTTAAAGTGCGCTTCGACCAGGAGACGGGCCAGACGCTGATCGCCGGCATGGGTGAATTGCATCTGGAGATCATCGTTGACCGGATGCTGCGCGAGTTCAATGTGCAGGCCAACGTCGGCCGGCCCCAGGTAGCCTACAAGGAAACCATCCGGCAGCCCGCGCGGGCGGAGGGACGCTACGTGCGGCAGACCGGCGGGCGGGGCCAGTACGGCCACGCCGAGATCATTCTCGAGCCGCTGCCGCGCGGCACGGGGGTCGAGTTCGAGGACGAGATCAAGGGCGGCGACATCCCCCGGGAGTTCATCCCGCCGGTGGAGGCAGGCATTCGCGAGGCCGCGGAGTCGGGGGTGCTGGCCGGCTACCCTGTCGTGGACTTTCGCGCGCGTCTGATCGACGGCTCCTATCACGAGGTCGACAGTTCAGAGATGGCATTTAAGATCGCAGGGTCGATGGCGTTCAAAGAGGCTGCGGCGCGGGCAAAGCCTGTGCTACTTGAGCCGGTGATGAAAGTCGAGGTCGTCACGCCCGAGCCGTACATGGGCGACGTCATCGGCGACCTCAACGCGCGGCGCGGCCGCATTGAGGGGATCGAGCAGCAGGGCAACGCGCGGGTGATCCGGGCGCTGGTGCCGCTCGCCGAGATGTTCGGCTACGCGACGGCGCTGCGTTCCGCCACCCAGGGCCGGGCGACCTATACGATGGAACCGTCGCATTATGAGGAAGTGCCTGCCAACATCGCGGACGAGGTCCGCGCGAAGGCCGGTGTCGCGGCGAGAGCCTAAGCGGAGGGACTGGAGACGATGGCCAAGACCAAATTCGAGCGCACGAAGCCCCACGTGAACGTTGGGACGATCGGGCACGTGGACCACGGGAAGACGACGCTGACGGCGTCGATCACGCAGACACTGGCGGGGATCGGGGTGACGAAAGCGTACGGGTTCTGGGAGATCGACAACGCGCCGGAGGAGAAGGCGCGGGGGATCACGATCGCGATCAGCCACGTGGAGTACGAGTCGCCGAAGCGGCACTACGCGCACGTAGACTGCCCGGGGCACGCGGACTACATCAAGAACATGATCACGGGGGCGGCGCAGATGGACGGCGCCATCCTGGTGGTGAGTGCCGCGGACGGGCCGATGCCGCAGACGCGGGAGCACATCCTGCTGGCGCGGCAGGTGAACGTGCCGTATGTTGTGGTGTTTCTGAACAAGGTGGACATGGTGGACGACCCGGAGCTGCTGGAGCTGGTGGAGGTCGAGGTGCGGGACCTGCTCTCCCAGTACCAGTTCCCGGGGGATAAGATCCCGGTGATCCGGGGGTCGGCGCTCAAGGCGCTGGAGGCGTTTGAGGGCGGCAAGAAGATCAAGCGGGGCGAGCACGAGTGGGTGGACAAGATCTGGGAGCTGGTGGACGCGGTGGACAGCTACATTCCCACGCCGCAGCGGGAGACAGAGAAGCCGTTCCTGATGTCGGTCGAGGAC
>JAIBHM010000246.1 GCA_020028535.1 Armatimonadota bacterium
GCCCGACGCGTTGCTCGCCTGGCTCAAGGCCCCTCGGTAATGGAGAGTCGAACGGGCGTGACGCGTCGGTGGCGCACGCTCGTTCACCCTCTGCTCCCCAGAACGAGGCGCTCACCATAATGCAGAGCATTTTTAGCCTGGCGGCGCGGCGGCAGGATGCCGAATCGTGCCGCGACGTTCATCGCCGCGACGGTGGGCTAAAAATGAATTGGACTGAACCGCGGGCCGGATGTTCGCCTATGGGGATTGAATCGCGGGTAACCGTCGAGTGACGCGAAGCGCGTGGTAGAAGATGACAGGGAAAGGCAGGATTTCGTGGCGCGTATCACGATGATCGCTGGACATTGACGAGCAGAAAACGATCTGCGGACCGGTTACTGCTCGTGGCGAGGCAGCCGGCCGCACACGAGCACTGAGACGCGCCGATGGTGCGCTGATCATGACTCGCGATGGATGTCGAGGAGTGAGGATCACGACGTATCCGAAATCGTTGGGCCGCAGCGGGCGCCGACCAGATGCTCGATGACGAGCATGTGGCCGTCCTGACAGCGGGGACAGATTCGCAACGAGCACCCGGTGAGCGCCTCGTACCGATCGCGATAGTCCTCGGGTGCCTCGGTCTTGTCTACCGGTGCGGGCGGAGCCGGCATAGCGAGGAGCTTCCGGCACTGAGCGACCTTCTGGTGACGCGCACGATTCCCGAGGAAGCCGTAGTACCGAATGCGTTGGAATCCTCGCGGCAAGACATGCAGGAGAAAACGCCGAATGAATTCCGGCGCGGCGAGCCTCATCGTTTTCTGCTGGTGGCCATCCTCGCGATAATCCTTGTAGCGAAATCTCACCTGTCCATCATCGATGTGGACTAGTCGGGAGTTGGAGATGGCGACGCGGTGCGTGTAGCGACCGACGTAGTCCAGGACCTGCTGGGGTCCGGCGAACGGCGGTTTGGCGTAGACCACCCACTCAGCGTTCCGCGCGGGCGCCAGGTATCGAACAAATGCCTGCCGATCGTGGAGCGGTTCCAGCAACGCGAAGAACTGGAGCGCACCGTCGTCGAACGCGACTTCGAGCGCATTCAAAAACAAGCGACGGAACAGACGCGACAGCACGCGAACCGACAAGAAGAAGCCCGGTCGGCAGGAAACCCACTGGGTGCCGTCGGGTGAGGGGCCACCGCCCGGCACGACACAATGGAGGTGCGGGTGATGCACGAGCGTCGATCCCCACGTATGGAGGACGGCGAAGAAGCCGAGCTCGGCACCGAGATGTTTGGGGTCGGCCGCGATGGTGCGGAGCGTCTCGGCGACTGCCCGAAAGAGGATCCCGTAGACAACACGCTTGTTCTGGTACGCGATGGCGGCGATCTCCTCCGGGACGGTGAACACGACATGGAAATACTCGACGAGCAAGAGTTCGGCTTGGCGGCGCTCGATCCAGGCCGCGCGCGCCAGTGATTGGCAGGTCGGACAATGTCGGTCGCGGCAGCTGTTGTACCACACGCGTGTGTGCCCGCAGCGGTCGCACTGCTCGACGTGGCCCCCGAGGGCCGCGGTCCTGCACCGCTCAATGGCGATCATGACCCGTCGTTGAGCAGTCGAGAGCGAGGAACCGACCTCGTCACGATAGACATCGCCGTAGCGGCGGAAGACCTCCGCTACGGTCAGCGCCGCGCGATCCATCGACCCGCGCCGTCAGATCAGAAATGCTGGGGCGGGAGAGATGGGGCTGGTGGCGCGAGCGGCCGCGGCAGCAAGTCGAGCGGGCTGGACGTTGAGCAGACCTTGCTCGTCGCGATGCGCAAGTACCGCGCCGTCGTGGCGAGACTGCGATGGCCGAGCAGCAACTGAATGGTGCGGACATCGGTGCCGGCTTCCAGAAGATGGACCGCAAACGCGTGTCGAAAAGAATGCGGGGTAATGGGTTTGGGAATACGACACCGACGATGCACGTCCTGGCACACGCGCTCCACGGCGTGTCTGGTGATCGGCTGACCAGGACGATCCCCGGGAAACAACCACGGCGTCGGCCGGCTCATCTTCCACCAATCGCGCAAGATTTCCAGCAGCTTCGGCGAGAGCATCACGTAGCGATCTTTCTGGCCCTTCCCTTGCGCGACACGCAGAACCATCCGCTGGCTGTCGATTGCCGGAATGGTAAGCCGGACGGCTTCGGAGATCCGAAGCCCCGCACCGTAGCAGGTGGTCAAGATCGTGCGGTGCTTGGGTTGCTTCACGCAGTCGAGAAACTGGACCACTTCTTCAGGGCTGAGGACCACCGGCAACGTTTGTGGTTTTTTTGGCGCCGGAATCACGTCGTCGACCGGCCATTCCTTCTTGAGCGTCACCCTATAGAGGAATCGCAGTGCGGAGACGGCGATCACGATCGAGCCGGGCGCCAGTTTTTTCTCATTCGTCAGGTACACCTGATAGGTGCGGATCTCTTCGGGTCCCAATCCCGCCGGGGACTGGCCGAAATGGCGCGCGAAACGAGAGACCTGTTCGATGTACGAGCGCTGCGTATGGACCGAGAGATTCCGAACCTGCATGTCCTCGAGCATTCGTTGGCGAAGCGGGGTCATACACACTCCTTCCGAAAAGCGCCTCGGTCAATCCAGGCGTTCGCGACGGAGCGTATGCGACGATGAAACTCCGAGATCAGAATTGGTGGGAACGGCCGGATGCGGGTCCCAGCCAGATGCTCGCGTTACCGGCTACCGCGAAGCGGTTTAGTCCAA
>JAIBHM010000247.1 GCA_020028535.1 Armatimonadota bacterium
CCGGCCTTCCTCTTTAAGGATGTCGCGGGGTTGAAGGAAGGGGACACGAGGGCGGTCGACAGCAGCACGGTCGAGGTGACGCTGCCGAAGACGGCGAGCCCGCAGGCCTTCCTCTCTGTGATGACCTTCACCGTGGGCGCGGTCGTCGATCCGGATGAGGCGAAAGCGAATGAGAGCGGCGGCGACCGCGGGGAAGCCTGGCTGCGGAACCACTCCGCGGGCACGGGTCCCTACATGCTGGAGCGGTGGGACACCGAATCGCGGGCAGTGCTCGTCGCCAATCCGAACTACTGGGGCACGAAACCAAAGATAGCGCGGATCGTGATTCAGCACGTCCCCGAATCGAGCACCCAGAAGTTCATGGTGGAGTCGGGAGATGCAGACATCGCCGCCAACATCACGCCTGAGCAGGCGAGGGACCTGGCAGCCAAGGGGAACGTCAAGGTCCAGAAGGGCAGGCTGCTACAGCTCGTCTACATCGGCATGAACGCCAAACACCCGCCGCTGGACAAGGCGAAGGTCCGCGAGGCCATCCGCTCGAGCATCGACTACGACGGAATCGTGCGGAGCCTGCTGCGGGGCGAGGCGCGCAAAGTGCAGACGATCATCCCGGAGGGACTCTTCGGATTCAACGCGTCGGCGCCGTTCCAGGCGAACGTCACCAGGGCCAAAGCGCTGCTCAGAGAGGCAGGCGTGCCTCGCGGGTTTGCGGTCGACCTGCTGGTACCCACGGGCCCCGCTCCCGGCGGCGTGAAGTGGTCGGACATCGCGGCCAAGGTACAGAGTGACCTGGCGAAGGTTGGAATCAGGGTGAAGATCAAGGAAACTGCACAGGCAGCGCTTCTCGCCATCTACCGGGCGCAGAAGGGGCAGATGGTCATGATCTTATGGGGTCCAGACTTTCCTGACCCCGATGGGAATGTCACGCCCTTCACCGATTATGGAGCGAAGTCGATTGCCTGGCGCAACGGGTACGAAGATGCGACAGCTGCAAAGCTCGCCAAGCAGGCCGCCCTTGAACCCGATACTGCCAAGCGCCGGGCGCTGTACAAGCAGCTGACCGATCGGATCCTGCACCAGGGACCGTACGTCATCCTCTATCAGCCCACGACGCGCTTCGCGTTGCGGAAGAGTGTGGCGGGGTTTGCCTGGAATCCGATGGCCTTTGCGGAGTTTCGGACGGTGAGCAAGTAGACGTGTGAACCGGTACATCCTGGGACGGATCGCCTCCGTGGTGCTGGTGCTCCTGGGGGTATCCGTCCTGACCTTTTTCATCGCGCATGTGGTTCCGGGCGACCCGGTGCTCGTCGCACTCGGCGAGCATGCCCGTGAAGAACAGATCGCGGCGTACCGTCACGCCTACGGACTCGACCGGCCGGTACCGGTTCAGTTCGCCGTGTATCTCGGCCGCCTGATCCGTGGCGATCTGGGGATCTCCATCCGCACCCGCAGACCAGTGGCAGACGACCTGCGGGAGTTCATGCCGGCCACGATGGAGCTGGGCGGCGCGGCCTGGCTGGTGGCTCTGCTCTTAGGGATCCCCGCGGGCATCCTGTCCGCTGTGTTCAAAGACCGGATCCTTGACCATCTGTCCCGCCTCGGCGCGCTGATCGGCGCATCGTTCCCGGTCTTCTGGCTGGGCCTGCTGCTCCTGGGCGCGTTCTACTACCGGTTGCAATGGTTTCCCGGCCCCGGGCGTCTTGACGTGGTCATCAGCCCGCCTCCAATGCGCACGGGTTTCCTGCTGGTGGACGCGGCGCTCGCAGGAGATGGGGAAGCGTTTCGGAACGCGCTCCGCCACCTCGTCCTGCCGGCCCTCACCCTGGGGCTGTTCTCCACCGCGGTGATTGCCCGGATGACGCGTTCAGCGATGCTGGAAGTGCTGTATCAGGATTACATCCGCACCGCGCGGGCGAAGGGGCTGCCCCAGCGGCGTGTGGTCGCCCTTCACGCGCTCAAGAATGCGATGATCCCGACTCTGACGATTATCGGCATCTCCTTTGGGAGCCTGCTCTCAGGCGCGGTGTTGACCGAGACCATCTTTGCCTGGCCCGGGCTCGGCCGCTACGCGACAGCGTCGGCGATCAGCCTGGACTTTCCCGCGGTGATGGGGGTCACGCTCGTCGTAGCTGTCGTCTACACTCTGGTCAACCTGTTCGTCGACTTGATCTATGCGCGGCTCGATCCCCGGGTCCGCTACGAGTAGCCGCCCCAGCATCCCACGGCGTACGCGGCGCGGAGAGGTCGGGCGCTACCTCCGGAGAAGCCCGCTCGCGAGCGCAGGGGCCGTGATCGTGTTGGTCTACGCGCTTATTGCCCTGGCCGCGCCGTTCCTCGCGCCCTACTCGCCGATCATGCAATTCCTGGAGCATCGCCTCGAGCCTCCGCGCAGCGCGTTTCCGCTGGGGCTGGATCAACTCGGAAGGGACATCCTCAGCCGCGTCCTGTACGGCGCGCGGCTCTCGCTCGTGATAGGACTCGTGGTCGTCGTGGTAGGCGGGATCCTGGGAACGACCGTCGGCGTGGTGGCCGGGTTTGTGGGAGGTCGCCTCGACAACATCTTGATGCGGGTCACCGACGTTTTCTTCGCCTTTCCCTCGCTCATCCTGGCCATGGCAATCGCTGCCGCCCTGGGTCCGAGTCTCACCAACACGATGATCGCGATCGCCATCGTCACCTGGCCCGCATACGCGCGCCTCAGCCGGGCGCAGGCGCTGGTCCTGCGCCGG
>JAIBHM010000077.1 GCA_020028535.1 Armatimonadota bacterium
GGTAAAGAGTTCGGCGCGCGAAAGTTCATCTTCGCCTCCACCGGCGGCGCCATCTACGGAAATCCCGAATACATTCCGGCCGATGAAGAGCATCCCACCCGGCCTCTCTCCCCTTATGGGATCGGCAAGATGGTCGGGGAGTATTACGTGCGATTCTACGGGAGCATGGGGATCGCGGGGGCGATCCTGCGGTATGCAAACGTCTACGGGCCGCGCCAGGACCCCCACGGCGAGGCCGGCGTGGTGGCGATCTTCTCCAACGCGATGCTGGCAGGGAATCCGCCGGCGATCTACGGTGACGGCACCCAGACCCGGGACTTCGTCTACGTGGAAGACGTCGCCCGCGCGAACCTGCTGGCGACGCGCTCGGAGGTCTCCGACACAGCCAACATCGCGACGGGCGTTGAGACGACCGTGAACGACACCTTCCGCCACATCGCCGAGTTTACCGAGTTCCGCGACGAGCCTGACTACGCGCCCGCGCGAGCCGGTGAAGTCTACCGCATCGCGCTCGACATCACACACGCGAAAACGTGGCTGGGTTGGACTCCGCGCACGACGCTTGTGCAGGGCCTCGAGCAGACGGTCGCCTGGTTTCGCAGAGCGGGTCGTCAATAGGAACCCCATGGCCTTCGCCCGTACGAGCCTCTTGCTAGAAACTACTCCCGAGGTTGATCAGGAATCCGGTCCATCCCGTTGAGCAGGGGCAGCCGCCGGCGAGTACCCCCCCGGACAACGTCCCATAGCTCACAGATGCCCCTCGGTAGCCAAGCTCTACGAACCACATTTGGCCACCGTACCGTAAGGTGACACTATATTCAAGGGCGGATCCGACAGCACTATCTGTGGAAGCAAGCGCGGGACTGACAACCGTAGTTTTGGCCGAAGGGTACCACGTTGCACCAGCGTTGAATGACCAGTTCGATTGCGGTGTCACGGTCAGGTGTGCCCCCACCCGATATGCGGTCGTAGTTTGGACAAGCTGCAATCCACCGGTGTCGGTATTGTCCCATTTGAGTGATCCGTAACCGATGGACCCCAGCACGGTTGCGGCCGGCTCATCCGCCCCGAACGACTTCCCGAACGTGATATCGATACCCCACATGGTGTCTGTCCCGGACGCCATAGGGGAACTCCAGGCACTCTCCGTGCCGATTCCATATTGCAGGCGAATTCCGTAGGGGGACTGTTCGGACTGGGCCCAATAGTCCAACGTGACGAATGTCGCGGTCCAGGTGATCGTCCCCCCGGGGCCGTTGAACGATACGGAGGCCGGCCAGTAACCCACTGCCAGCGACTGCCGCAAGCTTGCTTCCTGAGCCTGCGCGTGGTGAGGCATGAGAAGAAGTACGAGGGGCAAGATATAGGCCAGAAGACAACGGGTCACGGCTTGCCACCTCCCACTCTGGCGAGCTGATTTGACCTCAGAACGTTCAACACGTGTTCCGATCTTCCTACGACACTTCAGCGGTCACCGGAGGCCGCCTCCGGCCGGTGCTGATGATCCTCATCAAGACGGCACGAGGGGAAGTATTGTATCCTTGACCTAGGCGACTTCTATGGCAGACGCTCCGGTCGGTTACTTTGCGCTGGTCCTGCACTCGCATCTCCCGTTCGTGCTGGGCCACGGGCGGTGGCCGCACGGCAGTGACTGGCTCTCCGAGGTAACGGTCGGCGCGTACCTGCCGCTGCTCGAAACCTTCACGAACCTGGTCGAATCCGGAGCGAGCCCGCACGCAACGATCAACCTCTCCCCGGTCCTCACCGAGCAACTCGCCGCCCCGGCGTTCAAGCGCGAGATCGAGGGGTTCCTGCGCACGCGAATCGCCTCGTCCCGGGAGAACGCGCCCGAGTTTGAGCGTCAGGGCCGCACGGATCTCCTCGCAGGCGCGCGCAACTGGGAGCACTATTACCGGAGGCGCCTGGAACAGTTCGAGCGCCTGAACGGCGATCTGGTCGCGGGATTCCGGCGGCTCCACGACGACGGCCACATCCACCTCATTACCTCCGCGGCCACACACGGCTACCTGCCGCTGCTCCTGCGCGACGAATCCATCGACCTGCAGCTGCGTGTGGCCGCCGCCTCGCATCGCCGGCACTTCGGTCACGCGCCGGACGGCATCTGGCTGCCGGAATGCGCTTACCGGCCGCGGTACGAGTGGACGCCGCCGGTGGGACCCCAGCGCGGGCGAATGCGAATCCGCCGGCGCGGGATCGAGGAGTTCCTGGGAGAATTCGGCCTGCAGTTTTTCGTCACCGACGTGCATCTGGCGAGGGGCGGCGAACCGCTCTCCGCTTACCGCGACTACTATCCGGCGCTCCGAACCCTCAGTGAGCGGGAGCAGCCAAGGTTCGAGGGCGACCGCAGCCCCTACCGGCCCTATCTCGTCGCCTCCCGCGGAGGCCGCGGGGAGGCCGCCGCCTTCGTGCGTGACCCTGAGACCACGATGCAGGTGTGGAGCCGTGAGGCGGGATACCCCGGCGACGAGTGGTACCTCGAGTTCCACAAGAAACACTTCCCCGGCGGCCTGCGGTACTGGCGTGTGACGTCCTCGCACAGCGACCTCGGGGCGAAACAGCCGTACGAACCGGAACACGCCACGCAGCGGATCGCCTCGCAGGCCGATCACTTCGCCGGCCTGCTGCGGAGCGTGCTGGCCGGGTATCGCGATCGGACGAACGGGCCGGGGATTGCCTGCAGCCCCTACGACACGGAGCTGTTCGGGCACTGGTGGTTCGAAGGCCCGCGGTGGATCCAGGAGATCTTCCAGCGGCTGCCGGGAACCGGCATCGCGGCGGTGGACTGTGCCACCTATCTCGACCGGAACCCCCCGTCAGAAGCCATCTCGCTGCAGGAAGGATCGTGGGGCGAAGGGGGCGACCACCGGGTGTGGCTGAACCACGACACCGAGTGGACGTGGGAGCGTCTCTACGCCGTCGAGGAGGAGTTTTGGGCCCTGGCGCGAGAGACTGTGCGCAGCAGCAGCGCCGTGGTCCGCCGCGTCCTGGCACAGACGGCGCGTGAGCTCCTGCTCCTCCAGGCATCAGATTGGCAGTTTCTGATCACGACCTGGGCCGCGCGTGACTACGCCGAGGCCAGGTTCGCCGAGCACTACGCCAACGTGAAACGGTTCCTGCAGTTAGTGCGCCGCGCGGCCGCGGGGACGGCCCCCCAGGGGGCCGATGAGGAGTTCCTCCATGCCCGGGAGGCCCAGAACTTCGTGTTCCCGGACATCGCCACGCACCTCGACGCGGCGGTCGCGGCGCCGGCCTGACCGCTGTGCGTCCGCGGATCCTCGCGATCATTCTCGCCGGCGGGAAGGGTGAGCGGCTGTATCCGCTCACCCGGGAGCGCGGCAAACCCGCGGTCCCCTTCGGCGGCAAGTACCGCATCATCGACTTCGTCATCAGCAACTTCGTGAACTCGGGGATCTACGCGCTCTACGTCCTTGTGCAGTACAAAGCGCAGTCGCTGATCGAACACCTGCGCAACGCCTGGCGGCTGGGCGGGCTGCCGGACCACTTTATCATCATGGTGCCGCCCCAGATGCGCTGGGGTGAGTCCTGGTATCAGGGGACGGCGGATGCCGTCTACCAGAATCTCAACTTGATCCGCGACTTCCATCCCGACCTGGTGGTGATCTTCGGCGCCGATCACGTCTACCGTATGGACATCTCCCAGATGATCGCGGTCCACCTCGACCGCCGGGCCGATATCACGGTGGCAGCCCTGCCGGTCCCGATCGACCAGGGCAGCAACTTCGGTATCCTCGAGGCGGACGAGACGGGGCGCATCACGCGGTTCGAGGAGAAGCCGAAGCGCGCCGCGGCCATGCCGGGTGACGCCACCCACGCCTACGCGTCCATGGGCAACTACGTCTTCAGCAGCGACGTACTGGTGGAAACGCTCGTCGAGGACGCGCGGCGCAGTACCGACCACGACTTCGGCCGGACGATCATCCCCGAGCACGTCGCCCATCTCAATATCTGCGCCTACAATTTTCTGGACAACGCCGTGCCGGGCGTGCAGCCGTACGAGGAACGCGGGTACTGGCGGGACGTCGGGACGATTAGCGCCTACTGGCAGGCGCACATGGACTTGTTGGGCCGCCAGCCCCTGCTGAACCTGGACAACGATCGGTGGCCGATCGTCGCCGCATCATACCAGGGACCGTCGGCGCGGATCATCGAAGGAGAGGTCACAGACAGCCTGATCGGAGAAGGCTGCGTCATCGACGAGGCCGTGATCCGCCGCTCCATCCTCGGCCGCAGCGTGCGCGTGGAGCGGGGAGCCGTCGTGGAAGAATCTGTCGTCATGGACCACACCGTGGTCGGGCAGGGCGCGCGCCTGCGGCGGGTGATCGCCGACCGGTACAATCTCGTCCCCGCGGGAGCGCGGATCGGCGGGAATACCGACGCCGACCGTCTGCGGTATCATCTCGATCCATCAGGACTCGTCGTGCTGCCCCGAGGGCAAACCCGATAGCAGAGCGATGAAGCATCTGTGCATCCACGGCCATTTCTACCAACCGTCTCGCGAGAATCCCTGGACCGACGTGGTGGAGGTGGAGGATGAGGCGTCCCCCTACCACGATTGGAACGAACGCGTCACCGCGGAGTGCTACGCGCGCAACGCCAGCAGCCGGCTGCTCGATGAGGGCGGCCGGATTCTCCGCGTCGTCAACAACTACGCGCATCTGAGCTACAACGTCGGGCCGACGCTGCTGCGCTGGCTGGCCCGCCACGCCCCCGGGACGTACGAGCTGATCCTCGAAGGCGACCGGGTCAGCCGCAAGGACCAGTACGGCCACGGCGGGGCGATCGCGCAGGCCTTCAACCACCTGATCATGCCGCTGGCCACGGCCCGGGACCGCGTCACGCAGGTGCGGTGGGGAATCCGCGACTTCGAACGGCGCTTCAAGCGCAGGCCCGAGGGCATCTGGCTTCCCGAAACGGCGGTGGATGTGGAGACCCTGGAGATCCTGGTGGGCCACGGCATGGCGTTCACGCTGCTGGCCCCGCATCAGGCCAAACGCGTTCGCAGAGCCGAAGGGGCATGGAAGGACGTCACCCAGGACACCCTCGACGTCACCGTCCCGTATCGCTGCCGCCTGCCGAGCGGCCGCTCGATCGCCATCTTCTTCTACCACGGGCCCACCTCACGAGCGGTGGCATTTGAGGGATTGCTTCACGACGGCAAGGCGTTCGCCGACCGGCTGACGTCGGTGATCCCCGAGGATCAACAGGCGCGCCTCCTGCTTGTGGCCAGCGACGGAGAGACGTACGGCCACCATCATCAGTTCGGGGACATGGCCCTGGCGTCCGCGATGGACCGCCTGGCACGGGATGGCACCCTGCGCATCACGAATCTGGCGACGTTCCTGACGGCGCATCCTCCGACCCACGACGTGGAGATCGCGGAACGCACGTCCTGGAGCTGCGTCCACGGCGTGGAGCGCTGGCGCTCGGACTGCGGGTGCAACACCGGAAAGGGGTGGCACCAGAAGTGGCGGGCTCCGCTGCGCGACGGGATGACGTGGCTCGCCGGGCGTCTGGCGTCGCTGTATGAATCCCGCGGCGCTGAAGTGTTTCGAGATGCCTGGGCTGCCCGCGACGAGGCGGTCGACTTGCTCGATCCTGCCCCGGGCGTGATCGAGGCCTTCCTGGCGCGGCACGGCGCGGGGACCGACTCGCGGGAGCGGAATCGCACGGCCCTGCGGTTGTTGGAGATGCAGCGCCAGGCGATGCTGATGCAGAGCAGCGACGGCTGGTTCTTCGACGACGTCAGCGGAACGGAGACGGTCCAGATCCTGTCCCATGCGGCGCGCGCGCTCGACCTGGCCCGTGGTTTTGGCGCCGATCTGGAGGATGAGTTCATCGGGCACCTGCGGAGGGCCCCGGGGAATCTTGAACAGTGGGCTGACGGCGGGGCGGTGTATGAGCGCCTGGTCCGCCGCCGGGCGGTGGGCGCGCGCGAGGCCGCGGCATATTACGTCATGACCGGGCTGGTCGGCGCACGCTCACAGGCGCTGGGCGGCACGATTGCGGTCACCGAGCGTGATCGCGTCGACGCGTCGTCGGGATCTCACACCCTGCGGGTCGGCCGGGTCCTCGTCCGATCGACGCCGGTGGATGCGGAGGAAGACGTGGTCTACGCCGTGGCACACTTCGGCGGTCACGAGGTGCACTGCGCGGTTGCCGCGGGATGGGACGATGCCCGCTATGCCGGGGTTCGCTCAGCCCTCATGGAACGGTATCGAAAAGAGGTCGTCAGCGAAGTGGTCCGGGCGATTGATCAGGCGTTTGGATCGAATTACTTCACCCTGCGCGATCTGCCCCTGGCGGACCGGCGATCGGTCCTGGCACGCCTGAGTGAACGGACGCTGGGAAACCTGGAAGATGTCTATCGCCGGCTGTATCATGACAACCGGCCGCTCATGGAGTATCTGCGGGACGCCGGCGCGTCAGTCCCGGTGCCGCTCGTCACCGCAGCCGTCGTGGCGCTGACGCGCGATCTCGAAGACATCCTCGCCGGCGATGCGGGGTCCCCGCTGCGGCCGCGGGCGCAGGAGCTGCTGACGGAACTGCGCTCGTGGGGACGAGAAGTGCACCCTGAGCGCTTCGAGCCGCTGCTGCGCGGCCGATTGGAGCACGCTCTGGCCAGCGCCGGGCCGGTGGCGGACCGGCTCACGCGCGCGGCAGACGTGCTCGACTTTGCCGAGGCGGCCGGAGTCACCTTGAACCTGTGGGAGGCGCAAAACGCGTTCTACCGGCTGACGGGGAGCGCCCGGGATGCGAACCTCAAGAACCTTGGAGACCGCCTGCACTTCGCGATGGATAAGATAGAGTAGACATGGCACGGATGACGGCGGCACACGCCTTTGAATTCGTCGACTGCCTGGAGCTGCGGGAGATGCTGGGCCGCGTGGCCTGGGACGAGCGGGAGCTCCTCACCGGCATCGAAGAGGTCCCGGGCGATTCCATCTTCTACCATACGCACTCCTCGTTCTTGCGCAGCCGCTACCTGGCCGCTCCGTACCCCAACGACTTTGCGACATGGGCGGCGATCCAGGTGCGCGACCGCGTGCTCGGAGAACGGTTGGCCGTGATCGACCCGTTCGACTATGGGGACGTCGAACAGTTGCGCGGCGAGCTGATCACCATCGTCGACGACCACCTGTCCGACATGCAGACGGTCCCGCGCATCGTGTACGGCGAGCCGTTCCACTTCATGCGCTCGAGCATTATCCCCATCCCGACGGGGATTGCGGTCCGCACGCTCGCGGAGTTCCGCGATACGCTGGCCCGGATCGATCCGAGCGCGATTTACTATCACTTCTTCCAATCGGGGGTCCGGCGGGAGCGGTGGGAGCCGGTGCGGTGGATGGCCGAGGAACTCGGCGAATCGGACCTGGCAGAGCAGATGCGCCGCATTAACCCCTACGTCAGCAGCCTGGACGGCCTGCGGTCGCGGATGCTGGCGCTGTGCGACGCCACCTTGCGGGAGCGCACCTCATGCTGAAGACCTCAATCCGGTTGGATGACTACCGTGCCGTGGTTCCGGAAGGCACCATCGAGCTGCTGCAGCGTCTCGCCGACCGGGTGCGGGGCCGGACCCTGGTCCACGTCAACTCGACGCGCATCGGCGGCGGGGTCGCGGAGATGCTGGCCCGCTACATCCCCCTCTTCGAAGAGCTCGGGGTCCCCTCACGCTGGGAGGTCATCGAAGGCAACGACGAGTTCTTCCGCGTGACGAAGAGCTTTCACAACGCGCTGCAGGGCGCCGAGCAGGTGATCAGCGACCAGATGTTGGCCGCCTACCTCGAGACCAACCGCACGAACGCGTCGCGTCTCAACCTGGACGGCGACCTGGTGATCATCCACGATCCGCAGCCTGCCGCCCTGATCAAATACGCGGCGAAGCGCAGTCCCTGGATCTGGCGCTGCCATATCGACGTCTCCCACCCCCAGCGGTGGGCCTGGTCATTCATCCGTCAGTTCGTGGTGGGCTACGACGGCGCCATCTTCTCGTTGCCGAAATTCGCGCAGCGGCTGCCCATTCCGCAGTACCTGGTGTATCCGAGCATCGACCCGCTCTCGGACAAGAACCGCTCGCTCGAGCCGGGTGAGGTGGATACCGTGCTGCACCGCCTGGGGATCCCCCGGGACAAGCCGATCCTGTTGCAGGTGAGTCGCTTCGACCGCTTCAAGGATCCGACCGGAGTGATCAACGCGTACCGTATCGTCAAGAAGTATGACGACTGCCGGCTCATCCTCGCCGGTGG
>JAIBHM010000248.1 GCA_020028535.1 Armatimonadota bacterium
CGGCGACTGGATCGCCACGTAGTTCAGGTCGATGCCTTCTGGTCGCACGACGCCGGTGCGCAGAGCTTCGGTGCGATCGTACGGACCGCAGGCCAGGGTGACTCGAAGCGGGGGCATCGCAGGGCCTCTGTTAGAGAGGGTACATGAAGACATCCTGCAGCCATCTCGCCATTCTAGATGTACTCGTTCGGACTGAAATGGATGATTCCCTCGCCGTGGCATACTCTTTCCGCCTGATGCCTCGTGACGCCAGCCGTTTCCGCTGGCCGCGAGCCCGCATAGCCCTGACAACGCCGGCGCAGTCGCGCAATGGGTGAGGCCCGCCAGGAGGGCGTTGGGTTCCGCGTAGACGAATCTTTCCAGCTATGGGCAAGGCGGCTCTCACAGAGCATGAGCGGTCCATCCGCGAGCAAGTGGCCGTCGCCTCCCAAATCCTCGGCATGCGTCAAGCTGGGGATTCGAAGAGATCGACCCGGACCGCGTGCAGCTGGTCGGTATTGGGGGCGTACCTTGTCCGGAAAACGACGACACGACACAGTGGAGCGAGCTGATGGATTCCCGCTACGACGCAGGGATGAAGGTTCGGAAGGAAGTTCTCGGGGCGGATCACGTCGCCCGCTCGGAAGCCCAGAAGACCGGCCTCGACGCCGACTTTCAGCGCTTCATCACTGAGGTCGCCTGGGGATCCGTGTGGGCGCGCCCGGACCTGGACCGCCGCACACGCAGCCTCGTCACCATTGGCATCCTGGCCGCGCTGGGTCGTGAGGAGCTGGCCCTGCACCTGCGTGCAAGCCGGAACACCGGCGTCGATCCGAAAGAGATCGCCGAGGTCCTGCTTCACGTGGCCATCTATGCAGGTATCCCCGCGGCAAATGCGGCATTCGCGATGGCCAAGTCGCACCTCGAAGGGCCGGAACGCGGGGGCACACGGTGAACAAAGACTTTCCTCCGTACCTTCATGAGGCGTACCGCGCGACCGTGCTTCGCGCGCCCCGCCGGCCGCTCATCCAGGTGCCAAAGACCCTGTCTGAGGTAACCGGGCCAGGTCCTACCGTGAGCGCCGCGGCCTCTCCCGACACGGATCTCACGCGCAACGGGGGCGCGGGTGGGGAGGCGGTGGGCGAGCGGATTATCGTGACCGGGCGCGTGATAGACGACGACGGAAACCCCGTCCCGGACACGTTGTTGGAGATCTGGCAGGCTAACGCTGCGGGCCGGTACCGGCACCGCAGGGACCAACATCACGCCCCGCTGGATCCCAACTTTCTCGGGTTCGGGACCTGTCTCACCGACGAGAACGGCCTGTACCGCTTCACCACAGTTCGGCCCGGCGCGTATCCCTGGGAGAACCACCCCAATGCCTGGCGGCCGGCGCACATCCATTTCTCGCTGCTGGGGCCGGCGTGGACATCACGACTGGTCACCCAGATGTACTTCCCGGGCGATCCGCTGCAGGAACTCGACCCGATCTTTAACTCCGTGCCCACCGACGCAGCGCGCGAACGGCTGATCGCCAGATATGCCCACGACGTGACCCAGCCGGCCTGGGCGCTGGGGTTCCGCTTCGACATCGTCCTTCGCGGGTCCGAGGCGACGCCGTTTGAATCGGCGGAGCCTTCCCGCGCCGCGAAGCGATGAAAGGACGGGATCTCACCCCACCGCAGACCGTCGGTCCGTTCTTCCACGGCCTGCTCCGGGAGGGGCTCAACATGCTGGTCGCCCCGAAGACGCTCGGCGACCGGATCCGGATCGAAGGCCATGTCTACGACGGGAATCGTACTCCAGTCTCGGATGCCATGATCGAGATCTGGCAGGCGAATGCGCGGGGCCACTACAGTCATCCCGCCGATCAACGCGTGGCCTCTCTCGATCCCGCATTCGCGGGCTTCGGGCGTACGGGGACGGACGAAGCCGGGCACTACTGGTTCGAGACCATCCGCCCCGGCCGGGTGCCCTTCGGGAAGAGCGGCGATCAAGCCCCGCACCTCAATGTCGCGGTGTCCGCCCGCGGCCTGCTCCATCACCTCTTTACGCGGCTGTACTTTGACGACGAGGCCGCCGCCAATGCTCGCGACCCGGTGCTGCGCGGCATCCCTGAAGACCGGCGCTCCACCATGGTGGCGAAGAAGATCATCGCGGATGGCAAGACCGTCTACCGGTTGGACATCGTCCTCCAGGGACAGGACGAGACGGTGTTCTTCGACCTGTGAAGCCGGGCAATCCACGGCGGAGAGCGCGGGTTCTGTCCCTCCAGGATGCCATCTCGGAGTTCCTCCACGACGGCGACACCGTTGCCATGGAGGGATTCACTCATCTCATCCCCTTCGCGGCAGGGCACGAGGTTATCCGCCAGCGTAAGCGCGATCTCACCCTCGTGCGGATGACGCCGGATCTCATCTACGACCAACTCATCGGCATGGGATGTGCGCGCCGCCTGATCTTCTCCTGGGGCGGCAACCCCGGTGTCGGCTCGCTGCACCGCTTCCGGGACGCGGTGGAGAAAGGGTGGCCGCAACCGCTCGAGATCGAGGAACATGGTCACGCAGGGATGGCGGCCGCCTATGCCGCGGGTGCGGCGAACCTGCCGATCGCCATCCTGCGTGGATATGTCGGCACGGATCTCGCGCGGGTGAACGCGAACGTCCGATTCATCGAGGATCCCTTCACGGGTCAGCAGCTTGCAGCCATCCCCGCCCTGCGCCCAGATGTGGCGATCAT
>JAIBHM010000249.1 GCA_020028535.1 Armatimonadota bacterium
GGAAGACGACCTGCCGCCATACTTCGTGACCGCGCACCAGATTCGAGGCGAGATGCGCGTGAAGATGCAGGCGGCGATCCAGAAGCACATCGACCACTCGATCAGCAGCACCGTGAATCTTCCAAGGGAGACGACCCCTGAGGAAGTCGAGCGGATCTATTTCCTCGCCTGGAAGCTGGGAGCCAAAGGCATCACCGTGTATCGCGAGGGCAGCCGCGAAGGGATCTTACTCACCGAGCAGCAGGCGCAGGCGTCGAACGTGAGCGCCGGCGCTCGGGTGACGCAGGAGGCTCCAGCCAGTCCTGCCCTGGAGCCGGCCGGACCGGCTCGCGCAATACCTCGGCCGAGGCCGAAGGTCACGATGGGCCGCACCGAGCGTGTGGAGACGCCGCGCGGGCGCATCTACGTCGTGATCAACGAGGACGAGTGGGGCGTCAACGAGGTTTTCGTGCACTCCTTCGACGCCGAGGCCGAGGCGTGTGGAAGGCTGGCCTCACTGGCACTGCGCGCGGGGGTTGATCCACGTGAAGTGATCGAGCAGCTGTGGCGGGTGCAGAGCAAGGAAGTGGCCTTCGATCGCAGCGTCGGGGGCACTGTGGTCCGCGTCAGCACCATTGCCCAGGCGGTCGCGCTCACGCTGGGCCGCGCGCTGTATGGTGACGAATTCCGTCCAGACAAGGAGTTTCCACGGGCAGACGTGCTGCCGGAGCCGATTCGCGTGCGCCAGGAGCCGCTGCGCTTCGTGCCGCCGCAGGCGATCCAGTCGCCCCACGTGCCACTGCCTGGAGTGCCGGCCCCAACGGTGCTGCAGCCGGCTCCGATTGCGGGGGGCAACGGCGAAGTCCTCACATTGGGCAATGGCCACGGTGAGCACGAGCGTGTGGACCGTGCTGCTCACCTGGAGTTCGTCGGAGTCTGCCCGGACTGTGGGGATTCGCTCGTCCGTGAGAACGGGTGCTCGACCTGCCGGACCTGTGGCTTCTCGAAGTGTTGACCACCGACCACGGACCGGCGAACGGCGGGGGAGGAAGGATTTCCCCCTCCGCTTCGTTTCGTAGGCAGAGTGGACCACATGCCCGCGACGCTTCCCTCGGACACTGGCATCGGTCTCGTGCACCTCACCGTGGCCGATCTCGACGCCACGTCACGCTTCTATCGGGACGTGCTGGGGTTCCGCGTCGTTGCTCGTGAGAATGGACGGACGTTCCTCTCGGCGAGCGGCGAGACCCCCGTTCACCTCATCCTGACGGGGAACCCCAACGCGAACCGCCGCCGCACTGCCGGCCTCTACCATTTTGCGATACTGCTTCCCACGCGCCAGGATCTGGCGCGCGCCCTCCGGCATCTCATGGACACCGAGGCACCGATCGAGGGCGCCTCGGACCACGCCGTGAGCGAAGCCCTCTATCTGCACGACGTCGAAGGCAACGGCATCGAGATCTACGCCGACCGCCCGCGCGAGAGGTGGCCGATCCGGAACGGAACGCTGGCCATGGGTACGAACGCCCTCGATGTCGAGGATCTGCTCGCCCAGGCCTCGCAGCCATGGGACGGCATACCGGCGGGGACCCGGATCGGGCATATCCACCTGCGTGTGAGTGATCTGGCGCGATCAGAGCAGTTCTATGTCGGCGTGCTGGGCTTCGAGGTCATGGTGCGCGGCTACCCGGGGGCGCTGTTCGTCTCCGCCGGTGGGTACCACCACCACATCGGGCTCAACACCTGGGCGGGCACCGGCATCCCTCCGATGACGTCCGACGTAACCGGTCTCCGGAACTTCAGCGTCACCATTCCTGACGAGCAGGCGCGTGAGGATGCCGTGCAGCGGCTCCGAAGCGCCGGCAGGGCCCTACACGAGATCGCGGACGGGCCGGTTCGCGGAATCCTTGCGCGCGACCCGGACGGTATCGGAGTGCTGCTCACGCCTTGACTCCCCCACGCTGCGCCCGCGCTGCTACAATAGCGTCGTAGACGCCTGTCGGGGGTGGCGGATGGCGGTCGAATTCAAAGCGGGGCTCAAGGATGTCGTCGCGGTCAACTCCAGCATCACGGCCGTCGACGGTGATCAGGGCCTCCTGAGCTACCGCGGATACGACATCCGCGATCTTGCCACGCAGGCCACGTATGAAGAAGTCGTCTACCTGCTGTGGTACGGCGAACTCCCCACGCAGTCACAACTCCGTGAGATCAGTCGCGAGCTCGCTGCCGCAAGGCCGCTTGCACAGCCTGTGCTGGCCTCCATGCGCACTTACCCGAAGCGCGCGCATCCCCTTGAGACGCTGCGCACGGCGGTCTCGATCGCCGGGATGCACGATCCCGATGCCGCCTCCAACACCCGTGAGGCAACGCTGCGGAAAGCAACGCGCCTGACGGCGCAGATCCCGGTGATGGTCGGCGCCTGGCAGCGGCTGCGCGAGGGACAGGAGCCGGTGACGCCGCTTGTGGACGGCAGCGCGGCCGAGAACTTCCTGTACACGGTGACAGGCCGGCGGCCCACGCCGGTGGCGGCCCGGACGATGGACATGATCTTCATCCTCCACGCCGACCACGAGATCAACGCCAGCACGTTCGCCATGCGCGTAGCGGTGGCGACGTTTACCGACCTGCACTCGGCCATCACCGCCGCGATCGGCACGCTCAAGGGGCCGCGCCACGGCGGGGCCAACGAGGACGTGCTGGAGATGCTGTTGGAGATCGGGGATCCGTCCCGG
>JAIBHM010000250.1 GCA_020028535.1 Armatimonadota bacterium
CCTCAAGCCCGTCAAAGTCGCGCCGCGCGGCGAAACACCATCTCCGTCGCGCATCCCGCCGGGATGCAGCTTCCATCCGCGCTGCCCCGAGGCGTTTGAAGTCTGTCCCCGCATCGATCCCGTCCCGGCCCCCGCAGCACAAGAGCATATCGTCCGCTGTCATCTCTATCCCGGATGCACCCCCGAGGTCTCGTGATGGGACCCAGGCGGTTCGACCCGTTCACCCTGGAGATCATCAAGGATGCGCTGGTGGCGATCGGCGACGAGATGTTCGTCGCGCTCGGACGCACGAGCAAGAGTCCCATCATCTATGAAGTGCTCGACTACGCTTGCGGACTCACCGACGCGCGGGGGCAGATCCTGGCGCAGGGCCAGGGGGTCACCGGATTTCTCGGCACCCTGACGCAGGCGGTAGAAGAGGTCCGGCGCAAGTTCGACGGCCGGATCTTTCCTGGTGACATCTTCATCACCAACGACCCGTATGGGGGCGGAGGGACCCATCCGTCCGACGTCTCGCTCATCCTGCCGGTGTTCTTCCGCGGCGAGATCGTCGCGTTTATGGTGAACAAGGCGCACTGGACCGAAGTCGGCGGCAAAGATCCGGGCAGCTGGACGACGGATGCAACCGAGGTCTACCAGGAAGGCCTGGTGTTTCCGTGCATCAAGCTCTTCGAGCGTGGGAACGCGATCACAAGCATCCTCGACATCGTCGCGGCAAACGTGCGCCTGCCCGACATGACCCTCGGCGATCTGTGGGCGGGGGTCGCCGCCCTGCGCGTGGGGGAGCGACGCTTCACCGAACTCTGCGCGAAGTACGGTCCGGCGACAGTGCAGGCCTCAATCGCGCGGCTGCTCGATCATGGAGAGGCCCTGACGCGCCATGAGCTGAAGAAGCTTCCCCAGGGCACGTTCGAAGCGGAAGACTTCATCGACGACGACGGCATCGGGAATGGGCCGTTCCGTGTTGTCGTCCGCGTCACGATCACCGCGGACGAATTCGTCTGCGACTTCACCGGCACGCACCCTCAAGTTCCCGGCCCGATCAACGCCACGCGCACCGGGCTGCTGTCATCCATCCGCACGATCTTCAAAGCCGTGAGCGGTCCGCATATCCCCGTGAACGAAGGCTGCTTCCGTCCGGTCCGGGTGATCTGTCCGCCGCGGACGATCTTCACCGCGGAGCGCCCCGCGCCCGTCTCGACCTATTGGGAGACGAAGGCGTATGCCATTGATCTGGTGTGGAAGGCCCTCGCCCCTGTGCTGCCCGAGCGGCTTACCGCCGGCCACTTTCTGAGCGTCTGCGGCACGGTGATCTCCGGCAGACACCCTGATACCGGAGATCTCTTCATCCTCGTTGAACCCCAGGCCGGTGGCTGGGGCGCGGGAGCGGAGAAAGACGGCGAGAGCGGGCTGGTCTGTTCGGGCGACGGCGAGACGTACGTCATCCCGGTCGAGGTCACGGAGACCAGGCACGGCGTGCTGGTCGATCAGTTCACGTTCAACGTCGACGACGGCGGCGCAGGGGCATTCCGGGGTGGCCGGGGATTGATTCGTGACTACAGGATCACGTCAGAGGAGGCCCACCTCACCGTCACTTTCGGACGGTACAAGTTTCCGCCCTGGGCGATTGACGGTGGACGGCCCGGGACGCCAAATCTGGTGCGGATACTGCATCGAGATGGCCGAAGAGTTGAGTTCGGTAAGTGCGCGCGCTACCCATTGGTGCGGGATGATGTCGCCCGGTTGATGACCGGGTCAGGCGGAGGGTGGGGCGATCCGGCGCGGCGGGACCCACGCCGCATCGAAGACGACGCGCGGAACGGCATGATTACGGCCCTGGGAGTGCGAGAGGAGAGCCGGCGATGATCCGCAGCATCATCCGTCTGAACGTTGCTTCCGGGCGCGAGCGCGAGTTTGAGGAGACGTTCCGCAAGCGGCGGGTGCTCGAACGGGCGAAGGAGGCGGCACGGCTGCGCACAGGCGAGCTCCTGCGCCCTCTCGCCGGTAACGGACCGTACATGGTCGTGGCCACGTGGGACAACGCCGCCGATTACCAGGCGTGGGTGGATAGCCCGGTGCGTGCGGAGCTTGCGTCGATGCCGCCCAGGCTGTCCGAGCCCGTGGCGCCGGCGGACTTGTTTGAGATCGTCCTGCGGTTCGAGTCATAGCTGGCGATACCTCTTCGAGGGACGATAAGGGAACATAAGGGAATGACGTTATGTGCCCTTATGTTCCCTCAACTCGGTCCGGACCCAGTTCTGTTCGGTAACCTGAATGGCCATCCACTCAACCTTGACCGTCAGAGAGCCTCAATTTGTTCTCCTGGTCTCTAAGTTGCTGGCGGAGCTCTTGAGACAGATCGAACCTGGGTGATTCAGAGCATTGACACCGTGGGGCGGCCTCAGTAGAATCGGTCACACAAGCACTGACGGAGCGGGAGTAGCCGCTGCCTGGTCCTGAGAGCGAGCCGGATACGGTGGAAGCCGGCGGGAGGACGGCGGTGAACATGGCTCCCAAGCTGCGGCCCGAAAGGTATTCGCCGAGTAGGGTTCGCCGGATGGCCGCCGTGAACCGGCCAGGGTATCGGGCGATTCTGCCCCGTACCTGACAAGGCGCAGACGCGCGAAACCGGGTGGTATCACGAGAGGTGCCTCTCGTCCCATGGGACGGGGGGCGTTTGTGTTGTGGGGGGGTGAGTACATCACAACGCCGATCTACTACGTGAACGACGTGCCCCACATCGGGCACGCCTATACGACCATTGCGGCCGACGTCGCCGCGCGCTTCAAGCGGCTGGCGGGATACGATACGTTGTTCCTCACCGGGACGGACGAGCACGGC
>JAIBHM010000251.1 GCA_020028535.1 Armatimonadota bacterium
CCGTCGGTCAGGTCGGTGCTCCGGGTATCCGTTGGTCCGCGCAACACGGCGACGACGCGTTTCCCGGCCTCGGAGGCCTCGCGCGGCGCACTCTTCAGGTTGTCCTTGACCACGGCCAGCGGTTCGCCGGCCACCGACTCGGGCCGCGGCATGATCAGCGCCATGATGAGATACACCAGCACTCCGATCCCGTTGGCAAACGCGAGCAGAATAAACAGCGCTCGAATGATCACGGGATCCACGCGGAAGTATTCGGCGAGTCCACCGGCCACGCCGACAAGCATCCTGTTGCGGTTGCTCTTCCTCAGTCGTCCTGCCATCTCACGCACCCCCTTCGTCCCCTACACACTCAGATACTCGAGAATCCTTACCAGCCCTGCATAGATAAAGATTCCCGGCCAGAGCCGCCAAATCACATCCCAGTTGATTCCGACGTATCCGAGGCTGCCGAGGAGCAGTCAGCAGGAGCAGCAGACCCAGCGCAAGCAGACCCACTCCCCACACCAATCGTCCCGAATCCCTGCGCATCTCCATGGCGCTGCTCCTCTAGGCCGCCGGCTCTGAGCGGCGCCGATAGATGAGAAACACGCCGATGATGATCAGCGCAGCAGGCCACCACCGGCCGATCGTACCCAGCAGGCCCGTCTGGTCCGCGGCGAGGAATAAGCCCACGGTTGTGAGGATCCCGCCCGGGATGAGCGGCCACCAATCTGCGGACATGCGTCCTTGGAGCCGGCTGATCACGTAGATGGTGATGAACCCGAGCCCAAGCCCGAGCAGGACCGGCGCGCCGTTCGCATCGAGGAGCGTCTCGTAGATAATCCCGATGCCCAGACCGCTCATGATGCCGCCGGGTACCAAAAAGCCATAGTTGCGCGTGAAGGCGTAGGCGGTCAAGAACGCGAGGCCGATGACGGCCACAACGCCTTCCCCGCCGATAGCGAGCCGCTATCCGACCAGAAACAGCACGCCGAGAGCAATGAGTACAATTCCAATAACCGAGCGCTGGCGGTTCATGATCGACGTCCCCCCGTGTGCAATTGTCCCGCGAACCCGTCGGCAATGCGCCCTTCGCGAGTGCCCTGCTCTATCCTGCACTACGCATCGAGACGTCGAGGCGCTATTATGTTCGTAGAAGAGGGAGGTGAAAGCAATGGCGCAGACAACTCGCGAGAAGATTCAGGTGACGGCGGACAGGCTATATGAGACCGTCAGAAAGCTGATTCACGAAGGGAACGTACGCCGCCTGATCATCCGGCAGGGCGAGCGCACAATCATGGAGATTCCGCTGACGGTCGCCGCGGTGGGAGTCCTGGTGGCCCCGCTGCTGGCGGCGATCGCCGCGCTGGCCGCGCTGGCCAGTGACTACACGCTGGAGATCGAGCGCGAGCAGTAGTTCAACTCCACAGGGCGGGCTTGGTCACCATGAAAAAGACGATCACCACGACCAGCACCGCAAGGACGATTCCCACAAACTGAGCCCGCCCTGCCAGCGCCTGATACTCCGGGGCCTCTGGTCCTTTCGCCTGCACCGCCGCGATCTGGCGGCGCAGCAGCGGCGTGTACCCGAACAGTCCCAGGAGGATCACCCCCGTATAGAGCACGAGAGACGTCAGGAGCCACGGGGTCTGCCACGGCACTTTGCCCACCACGATCATCGCCACACCCGTTACGAAGAGCAGTCCGAAAGCAGGATTAGCTACCCGATCGTCCAGGATTTTCACCCCTCGTAAGACATACTCGAGGTGCCGCCGGTCGCGCGCCGCTCGAGACAGCCACACTCCATAGGTGATATTGCTCCCTACCGCGGCGATGGCCAGCAAAACATGCAGGAATTTCAATATCGCGTAGGCGCTCATATCCGCACCACTTTTGGCTCCGTACGGGATCCCCCTGCCTCACGCAAGGCCGTCCCGGGTCAAGCGTGCTTCGCGCTCCGGATGACCTCCCAGATCCGAGGTGGTGTGAATGGAAAATCGACGTGGCGGATGCCGAGGGGGCCGAGCGCGTCCATCACCGCATTGGCCACCGCCGCGGGGGCGGCGATGGTCCCGGCCTCACCGATTCCTTTGGCCCCGAGCGGATTGAGCGGCGAAAGAGTCTCCAGAAGCTCGCTGCGCACCGCCGGGGCGTCGCCCGCCCGCAGCAGCGCATAGTCCATAAATGACGCGGTAAGCGGCTGCCCGTCCTCGGCGTACACCACCGACTCTGAAAACGCCTGCCCCAGGCCCTGCACGGTCGCGCCGATGACCTGTCCTTCCGCCAACAGCGGATTCACCACACGGCCCGCGTCGTCAACCGCGGCGAGTTTCAGCACGCGTGTGGCGCCGGTGTCCGCATCTATCTCCACAACCGCCGCGTAGGCTCCGAAGGGGAAGACCGGACCCGGCAGAGCAAACACGCCGGTGGCCTGGAGCCCCATCTCGATCGATCGCGGAAGCCGGCCGGGTTGGTACGCCGCGGCCGCCACGTCGCGGAGTGTCACGCTGCGTTGTGGCGCTCCACGGACGTGCAGCCCGTCTCCGTCCCACTCCATATCCTCCGCTGCGGCCTCCAGCAGATGCGCAGCGATCATGGACGCTTTCGTCTTGATCTTTTCCAGGGTGACGACCAGCGCAGATCCGCCGATCGCCGTGGAGCGGCTGCCGAACGTCCCCACCCCTCGAGGCACGATCGCGGAATCGCCGTGCTCGACC
>JAIBHM010000078.1 GCA_020028535.1 Armatimonadota bacterium
GCAGACCTGGGTGTTCGGGGGGACGCCGAAGGTCGTCGGACACGCGCAGAACATCTTTGATACGGTCATCAACTGGACGTGAATCTCCAGGCCGATGACGACCTCGTATTCCACCATCGCCTTCGCCGTCATGATCGCCGCCTCGGCTTCGCCCGGGACCGTTTTGCTCGGGACTGTTTTGCGCTCCGCCGCGCCGGCTTCCCTGGCGGCTTCCCTGCGGAACTCGTTCCGGATCGAGTTGCCGGCGGCTTCGTCGCCCCATCAAGCGGCGGCCGGCGCACATGCCACTGCGTCGCCTGTTCGTAGGCGTGCGCTGCCCGCAGGACCGTGGGCTCGTCGAAGGGACGGCCGATCAGCTGCAGCCCGATGGGCAGACCGTCCGCGAACCCGCAGGGAATCGAGATACCCGGCAGGCCGGCCAGGTTGACCGGAATCGTGTAGACGTCGGCCAGATACATCTGCAGCGGATCCTCGACCTTCTCGCCAAGACGGAACGGCACCGTCGGCGAGGTGGGCATCAGAATCAGGTCCACCCGCTCGAACGCGTGCAGGAAGTCGCGCCGCACCAGTGTGCGCGCGCGCTGGGCCTTCAAGAAGAAGCCCTCATAGTAGCCCGCGGAGAGCGCGTACGTCCCGAGCATGATCCGCCGCTTCACCTCGGGGCCAAAACCCTCGCGGCGAGTCTTCGTGTACATCGAGTAGAGGTCGGTGGAAGCGGCGCGCAAACCGTACCGGACGCCGTCGTAGCGGGCCAGATTCGTGCTCGCTTCCGACGTCGCGATCAGATAGTAGGTCGGCAGAGCGTAAGAAATCGTGGGAAGGGAAACGTCTACCAGCTCGGCGCCCTGCTTTTCCAGGACCCGCGACGCCGTGCTGACGGCGTGGCGTACATCGGCCTGGAGTCCCTCTCCGAATGCCTCGGCCGCGATGCCGATGCGGAGCTTTCGCACGCCGCCGTTCAGCGCTTCCTTATATAGAGGCACCGGTAGGTCCGCGGAGGTGGAGTCCCGCACATCGCGGCCCGCCAGCACCTGCAGCAGCAGCGCGGCGTCGCCGGCCGTTTTGGTCATCGGACCGATCTGGTCGAGCGAGGACGCGAACGCGACGAGGCCATACCGGGACACCCGGCCGTACGTCGGCTTCAACCCGACAATCCCGCAGAACCCGGCCGGCTGCCGGATCGAGCCGCCGGTATCGGTCCCCAGGGCCACCGGCGCGAGCGAGGCGGCGACCGCTGCCGCCGATCCTCCGCTGCTCCCTCCGGGCACGCGCGAGACATCCCACGGGTTGCGGGTCGGGCCGAATGCGGAGTTCTCCGTGGACGAGCCCATCGCAAACTCATCCATGTTGGTCTTGCCGATGATGACCGCGCCGGCCTCGCGCAGCCGCGTGACCACGTACGCATCGTACGGCGGGACCCAGCCGTCGAGGATCCGGGATCCACACGTGGTGGGGAAGTCGGTCGTGCAGATGACATCCTTCACCGCGACGGGCAGGCCGGCCAGCGGAGGAAGGTTTCCGCCCCGGGCGTAGCGTGTGTCCCAGGCGCGGGCCGTCTGCATGACCCGCTCGGCGTCCAACCAGAGGAAGGCGTGGAGCTGCGGATCCAGGCGCTCGATTCTGTCCAGATATGCGCGGGCAAGCTCGCTCGGCGCGATCCGCTTCCGGCGCAGATCGGTGAGCAGTTCGGTGGCGGGGCGCTCGATCAGGGCTGCGGCTCCGTCTCGATGACCGGCGGGACTTTGAAGAACCCACCGTCTTGCTCCGGCGCGTCCGCCAGGGCTGCCTCACGCGGGAGGCACGGGCCGCTGCGATCCTCACGCACCACGTTTGCCATCTCGATGACGTGAGACGTAGGCTCGACGTCCTCGGTGTCGAGCTCGCCGAGCTTGGCAAAGTACTCCAGCAGGGCCGACAGCTGGCGGGTGAAGCGGTCGCGTTCCTCGTCGGAGAGTTCCAGGCGGGCCAGACGCGCGACGTGGTCGACGATGGTGCGGTCAATGCTCACGGGACGATTGTAAACCGCTTGCCCCTGCGAAGTCGATAGACGCTGAAATCACGGCGGTCGAGCGTAAATATGCGGTCGATCCCTTCGCGGGCTGCCACATGAACCAGTGATGCGTCGGCCAACTCCATTGGTAGATCCCGATATTTTCGCATCAGGACTCGGATGGCCGGAACGTCGCCGGCCTCAAGAGAGAGCACGTGCAATTCTGCCCGTTCGATCATCTCCAGGACGCCATCCTGGGCATCGAACGAAAACCCTAGTAAATACGTCGCTTCGGTGACAACCGGCCAGGTGGTGGAGAGCGCCGAGGTCGTTCGCCGCAAGACACGAACACAATCCGCGTGAGCCGCGTCGCTCCTATTCAGGATGGCGACCAACGGCCCGGCATCGGCCAGGAGGGTTGATGTCACTTTCGGTTCCTTCGGCCGGCGAAGAGTTCCCTGAGGTACTCTTCGGATCGGGACGCCAGGTCGGCCGGACCGCCTGCGGAGACTCCGACCAGATCCTTGATCCGGTGATACAGAGACCGACCGGCCGCAGGCTCGGAAGTCTGCTCCGTCAATCTCAGCAGGGCTTCGCGGATCACCTGGGACTTCGAGCGTCCCGTGCGCCGCGCGATCCTGCGCAGCATGCGCTCCGTCTTCGGATCCAAACGCACGCTCGTCGGCATCATCCGCCACTCCCGAAGCCTCTGTAGTACATTTAATGTACTACAACTGGCCATACCCGATCAATAGCCCACGTAAGCTAAAGGCCCCAGCAACCATGACGTGAGACGCGGGCTCGACGTCGTCCGTGTCGAGCTCGCTGAGCTTCGCGAAGTACTCCAGCAAATCCGACAGCTGGCGGGTGAAGCGGTTACGCGCTTCGTCAGAGAGCTCCAGGCGGCCCAGTCACGCGACGTGGTCGACGATGGCGCGGTCAGTCCTCACGGTACACCTCGCGACGATGGCCGATCTTCACAATGGTCACTTCGTGCGCGCCGTCGTCGATCTGATAGACCACTCGGTAGCTCCCCTGCCGAACACGATACTTGTCTTCGCCCGAGAGTTTCTCGGACCCCGGCGGCCTTGGGTCGGCAGCCAGCGCCAGGATCCGTTCCACAACTCGCTGCCGGTCTTTCCGGGAAATGGCCTCAAGTTCTTTGACCGCCGACGGCTTGATGAGAAGGTTATAGCCGTCCACGCTTCCTCAGATCTCTGAGGACGGCCTCGAACGACAGGCTCGGCTCTTTCGCCCTCGCCCTGAACGCCGCAAGATCATCCGCATCTTCGTGCAACCGCAGGCGCACCGCGTCGTTCACAATGTCGGAAACGGACTGATCCGTTTCGGCCGCTTTGAGCTTGAGCGCCCGATGCAGGTCAGGACTGAGGTAGATTGTTGCGCGCTTTTGCTTCATGACGTAAAGCATAACGCTTTAGCGTCATGGCGTCAAGACGTTACGAGGGATCAGCTGCTGCCGCGGAGGCGCGGGTCGAGGATGTCGCGGAAGGCGTCGCCCAGCAGGTTCCACCCGAGCACGAACAGGAAGATCGCCGCCCCGGGGAAGATCACGACATACCAGTAGGCAAAGGGATTACCGGGGGCGCCGAGGATCCAGTTCCGGGATAGGTTGATCAGCATTCCCCAGTCCGCGTAGCCGACTTCGGCCCCCAGCCCAAGGAAGCTCAACGCGGCGGCGGTCAGGACGATCAGGCCGACGTCCAGCGAGCCGAAGACCAGGAACGGGTAGATGGCGTTGGGGATGATGTGCCGGAAGATGATGCGAAAGTCGTTGCCCCCCAACGCCCGTGCGGCCTCGACGAAATCCCGGCTCCGAATGCCCAGGATGTCGCCGCGCAGCAGCCGGGCATAGACCGGCCAGTTCACAATCGCGATGGCGATCATCACGTTGTCCAGGCTGCGGCCGAGGACGGCAACAACCACCACCGCCAGCACGAGCCCAGGGAATGCCAGGAAAACGTCTGTGAGACGCATGATGATTTCGTCGAGCCGCCCGCCGTAGTAGCCTGAGATCCCCCCGAGAAACAGCCCGATGACGACCGAGATGGCGATCACGGTGATGGAGACGCGGAAGGCCGTGCGCGTGCCCCAGATGATGCCGTAATAGATGTCGTACTGCCCTTCCGTCGTCCCGAAGGGGTGCCGTACCTGCGGCGGTTTGGGATCGCTGCTGAACCCTTCTTGTGGGATCAGGTAAGCGTCGCGCGAGGTAGCAGGCGGGGGTGCCAGAATCGGCGCCAGTGCCGCGATCGCGACAAACAGCACGATAATCGAGAATCCCGCCACCGACAACGGGTTTCTGCGCATCCGCCTGGTGAAGTCCGAAGGAATCGTCCAGAAGGCGATGACAAACAGCGCCAGCAGGATGAACTCAGCAATGGCCAGCGGGTAGCGCAGCACACGGTCGCGGGTGGCCGGCAGGACGAGCGCCGCCGCAAAGCACGCCGCCACAATGCCCGCCAGCGGCAGCAGGCGCGTCCGGTTCACCTGGACACCGCGCACCGCCGCGCTGAGCAGTCCCATGGTTACTGCAGCCTCACCCGCGGGTCGAAGTAGGCGTACAGGATGTCCGCGGCGAGGTTGCCGAGCACGGTGAGAGCGGCCACGAACATAGCGAATCCAGTGACCCCGGGGATGTCCAGCTGGTTTGCCGCGAACGCCCCCCATCGCCCGATGCCGGGGAAGTTGAAAATGGTTTCAGTGATCACCACGCCGCCCAGCAGGCCCACGAACGTCAGGCTGCTCAGTGTGATCACCGGAATGAGAGCGTTCTTGCGCGCATGAACGTTGATGACTACCGGCTCGTCCAGTCCCTTCGCCCTAGCCGTGCGGACGTAATCCTGGCGCAGCACTTCGAGCATGGACGACCTCGTGATCCGGACGAGCAGCGCAATCGAGATCATCGTCAGCGTGAGCACGGGGCCGGCCAGGTGCCGGACCGCATCCAGGAAGATCCAGAGCTCCCCGTTGAGGAGTGCGTCGATGGTCATGACGTGGGTGTAGAAATGAAACTGCCCGGATCGCACGAACAGGTCCTGCTCCAGGGACAGGCGGCCCGGCGGAAACCAGTTCAACCGCCCGTACAGGATCATCAGGATCAGCAGTCCCCAGACGAAGCTCGGCAGCGACCGGAAGGAGATGGAGAACACGCGGGAGACGTGATCGATGGCTTTATCACGATGCACCGCCGCGGCCGTGCCGAGCCACACGCCGATGATCATGATGGGGATGAAGGAATACATCGTGAGCTCCAGCGTCGCGGGGAAGAACGAGCCAATCGCCTGCCTGACCGGCTGGCGGGCCGTCTGGGACCATCCCAAATTCCCACGAAGAAAGACTTCGCGGAGCCAATTCACGTATTGAATGTGCACCGGCTTGTCGAGCCCGTATTTCTGAATAATGGCCGGAAGGGCATTGAGCTGGTTGGGATTAGTGATGAAGGCCGCCGCCCGCATTTCCGGCGCGAGGAACTGGAGCAACGCGAAGATGAGAACCGTCACCCCGAAGGCGACGATCGGCAGCAGGACGAGACGCCGGCCGATATATGTGGCCATGGTGTCAACAAGGGGCGGCCCGGTGGGTCGGACCGCCCCCTACTGACTAATTCCCCCTAACTCTTCGACATCGGGTAGACATACGGCCCGAAGAACGCGGGGTTGTTGTACCACCCGCGCACCCAGCTCCGCATCACCTGGAAGCCGACCGGCTGCAAGTAGATTGTGGTGATGTCATTGAAGGCGATCTCGGACAGCTTAAAGTAGATCGCCCGCCGCTTGGCAGCATCGGTCTCGTTCCGCGCATCCACGATCAGCTTGTCCACCTCGGCGTTGGTGTACCCCTGAGCGCTGCCGTAGGTGCCCTTGCTGTGCTGGAACGGCGTCACGAAGTTGTCGGCGTCCGGATAGTCGGCCGCCCACCCGATGATCCACATCGGGAGCTTGCTCTGCCGGTACAGCGACAGGTACTGCGCCCAGGTCACCCCTCGCACGTCCACCTTGAATTTCGGGTTGAGCGCCTCGAGGTTGCTCTTCAGGACCTGCGCCGTGCACTGGCGGGTCGTATTTCCGCTGTTGAAGGCGACGCTGAACTTGAACCCGTTCGCCCAGACCTGCCCGCCGCGGGCCTCGCGGAATGCGGCCTCGGCCCTGGCGCGGTCGGTCGTGAACCAGCGCTGATTCGGGTTGTATCCGAACATGCCGGCCGGGATGGCTCCCCTGCCGACGATCGCCTTCCCCCGGTTGCAGTCGCGGATCGTGGTATTGTAGTCGAACGCGTAGGCAACGCCGCGGCGGACGTTGACATCCGCGAAGAAGTCCGCCGGCACACCGTTGCCATCCAGCCGGCCGCTGCCGACGTCCGGGTTTCCGCCACTCGTGTCAATCTTCAGGTTCATGTAGATCCCGGTCATGACAAGCTGCGGCAGGTCGTCGATCACTCGGACTCCTTGCACGCCCTCGACCTGGGACTGCTCGGTTCGATTGACGCTGACGATGTCGGCGTCACCCTGCTGGATCATCAGCCGCCGTGGTCCGAAGTCCTCCACCACGCGGTAGACGACCCGAGCGAGTTTGGCCGGCGCCCGCCAGTATGTGGTGTTGCGCTCCAGGATCGCCTGCCGGCCCTGGCGATCCCACTGCGCCAGCTTGAACGGGCCGGTCCCGTTGCCCTGGCTGAAGAGCTTGGTGTCTTCGGGCTTGGCCGGGTTGTTGAGTTTCGCCACCCCGAGTGGCGTGCCGTTCCAGTCGTCCTGCGCAATGGCCCACTTCCGGTTCACGACCATGGACCACTGCGCCATGATCGACAGGAAGGGCGCGTACGGCGACTCGAGGGTGATGCTGATGGTGTCGCCGCTGGTCTTGATCGCCTGGTTGGCCTTGTTGAACAGGGCGGCGTCAAGGGCCCCCTTGTCGTCGCGGGTCCCCTCTACACCGAGGATGGGTGACAGCAGGATCCAGGACGGGCCGCCGTCGCGGTCCATGAACATGAACCGCAGCAGCGAGTACTTCACGTCCTCGACCGTCATCGTGGAGCCGTCGTGGAACTTCACGCCGGAGCGGAGCCTGAACGTGTAGGTCTTGCCGTCCATGGAGATGCCGCCGTTTCTGACCGATGGCACCTGCGTGGCCAGCATCGGAACAAACTGGCCGGTTGAACCGCCGTTGAAGAAGATCAGCGTCTCGTAGACGTGCCAGAGGATGATCTCGGAGCTGGCCGTGTCGTACGAGTACGCCGGGTCGAGCGTCTCCGGGTCGCCGAACCGGACCAGGACCAAGGTGTCTGGGTTCCTCGTTGCCTGGCCCTGCGCGATACCCGTGCCGACCAGGGTCAGCGCCAGCGTCAGCACGAGCAGCGCTAATGCACTTCGAGTCCAATTCATACTGGTCTCTCCCCCTTCAGAGTGAACAGATCACTACCGTCTTCCGCGATCACCTCCCTGCGAATGCGTCTGCGCGCCCTCAGGCGGTCGTCGGCTTGAGCACCGCCGCCTTGCTGCGCTGATGCTTGAAGGGCAGGATCGGACAGGCCACGTAGTGCCCGTTGCCCCAATAGTCCACGAGCGCCGGATCATTGATGCGGCACGACTCCTGCGCGTAGAGGCAGCGCGTGTGGAACCGGCACCCCTTCGGCGGGTTGACCGGGCTCGGCACGTCGCCCGGCAGGATAATCCGCTCCCGGCGCATCCCGGGGTCCGGGATCGGCACCGCGGAGAGCAGCGCCTCCGTGTAGGGATGCTGCGGGTTGTCGAAGAGCTGCTCCACGGTGGCGACCTCCACGATCCGCCCCAGGTACATCACCGCGATGCGGTCGCTGATGTGCTTCACGACGGAGAGGTCGTGGGCGATGAACAGGTAGGTGAGGCCGAACTCTTTCTGCAGCTCGGCCAGCAGGTTCAGCACCTGCGCCTGGATCGAGACGTCGAGGGCGGAGACCGGCTCGTCGGCGACGATGAGCTTCGGGCTCACCGCCAGCGCCCGCGCGATCCCGATGCGCTGCCGCTGGCCGCCGGAGAACTCGTGCGGATAACGCCTGAGGTGATCGGGCAG
>JAIBHM010000252.1 GCA_020028535.1 Armatimonadota bacterium
GCCCCGGATCATTCCACGATCTCGCGCACGCGGCGGTTGATCGACGTGGAGACGCATCGCGCCGTCTTCACCTGGGTGCAGGAGCGCCTCGCCGCGGCCGGCCTGCTCCAGGGGCGGACCGTCGCGATCGACGCGACGACCCTGGAGGCGAACGCCGCGATGCGCAGCATCGTGCGGCGCGACACCGGCGAGAGCTACCAGGAATTCCTGACGCGGCTCGCGGCCGAGTCGGGCATCAAGACGCCGACCCGCGAGGCCTTGGCGCGCCTCGACCGGCGCCGGAAGAAGCGGACGTCGAACAAGGACTGGGAGAACCCGTCGGATCCGGACGCCAAGATCACGAAGATGAAGGATGGGCGCACGCACCTCGCGCACAAGGCCGAGCACGCCGTCGATCTGGACAGCGGCGCGCTCGTCGCGGTGACGCTGCACGGCGCCGCCGTCGGGGATACGACGAGTCTCGTCGAAACCGCCATCGTCGCTGCGGAACAAATCGAGGCCGCGCACGCGGCGAGCGCCACGCCAGCGGCGTTGACCGAGCTCGTCGCCGACAAGGGGTATCACAGCAACCAGACGATGATCGACCTCGCAGCCGTCGCGGTTCGCTCCTACATCGCCGAGCCCGCGCGCGGCCGACGGAACTGGACGACGACGCCGGAAGCGCAGGCGCCGGTCTACGGCAATCGCCGGCGCGTACGCGGCGCCCGCGGCAAACGGCTGCTGCGGTGTCGCGGTGAATACGTCGAGCGCTCCTTCGCGCACGTGTACGACACCGGCGGGCTGCGCCGCACACACTTGCGCGGCCATCAGAACATCCTCAAGCGACTGCTCGTCCACGCGGGCGCGTTCAACCTCGGCCTGCTCATGCGACAGGCGTTCGGGCGCGGCACGCCCCGCGGGCTGCAAGGACACCGGTTCGGCCTCGGCGCGCTTGAAATTGCCCTCGGCATGTTCATCGAGCGCGCCTGGGTGGCCACCACGCGTCTCTGGCCCATCTCGCGGCTGCTGCCGTGCGTACCGCGCACCTATTCACCCGGCGTGCTCGCTTGGTGAAGTCCGGCACTTCCACCACGGGCTGTTAGGCTCGAGAACACGGTTTACGCCCTCCTAGATCGCGTAGCGTCAGTGACCGGGACGAGAGGCGTCTTGTTCACCGCTCGTTCAGCGCCTCGACGCGGCAGCGTGCCTCGAAGGCCTCAAGGTCACGAGGCGCAAACAGGAGCCGCCGCCCCAAGCGCAGGAACGGCATACGGCGCCCGTACACAGCCCAACTACGCAGTGTGTGCGGGCTTACACCGAGCCGCCGACTGGCGTCTCGAAGGGAGAGGTTCGAGTCGTCGCGAGCTCGAGTGTTCCGATCCATCACTAACCTCCACCAATCGGATTAGAGTTCCAAAATCCAATATCAAAGTACATAGGGTTAGTTCAGACTTAAATACACTTGATACTTTGATTGTGTTACATATGGTCAGCTACATGTAAGAGGGTCGCTGGAGGTGAATTGCTTTGGACGAAGTGCGCAACGCGGGACCGCGAAGCTCAGAGCAAACCGCGGGCTGGTCGCCGATACAACCGGAGATGAATAGGGAGGACGCGATCCGTTGGCTGGTTCAGTTCGCCTCCGCAGACATTGGCGCCCTGGGCCATGGACGCCCGGGGGACCTCGCCAACCTCCTGTACGACTTGCGACGGTTTGTCAGCATCGTGGCGCCGGGCCCGATCGAAGACGAAATTCGCCGGGCGGAGAAGGACCCGACGGTGCTGAAGCCAGCGATCGATGTCGCAAGGCGATTAGTTGAGACGGCCGAGAGCGGGAAGCCGGGTGCCTTCGACTACCAGCGAGGGAAGATCATTCTCAACGCGGCCGGTCGCGGCTACTCGCATCTGGCAATGCCGCTCGAGGATGCGATTCTCTTCAGCGCCCTCGACTACGACATCGATGCGAACAACATCGGCGACCAGATCAAACGATGCCGAGAGTGTAAGCGGGTGTTTGCCGCCTCGCGAAAGGATGCCATTTACTGCGACCGTCAGTGTGCCAACATGGCAGCGGTGCGCGCATATCGAGAACGACACACCCCAGCTTCGCTAGGAGCGACCAAACGAGCGAGGCCAAAGAGGCGAACCAAATGACGACTCAGACGACGGTCCTCAGAGGCGACGCAACGGCCCGAGAACGGATGGACACGATGAGAGATCACCAGGCCACGGATCCTTTGAGCCGGCGTCTTCCGCCACCCCTCGGGCGTGTGGGCGATCCGATATGCTTGCGGTGCAGGGTGCGCGAAACACAAGGAGAAGGTCGGGCCGTTGAAGTCTGAGGCGAAGTCTGCCTATCACGAACGTCGAGCTCGCGCACGGCGTGAGCCCGGCTGGTGTCCGGCGGTGGAACGCCGTGAGGCTCGGGAGCGAGCGCAAGCCGAGCAGGACCGTGAGCGACGGCGGATGACGTTCCGACAGTATGCTGAGAACTACCTTGGCTGGTCGGCCACCGTGCACCGCTCCCAGCGGACTGCGAAGTATGAGGTCGGGCGGCTCGTGCAGCTCCTCGGTGACACCCCGCTCGACCCGATCGCAAGAACCGTAAGGGGGGATCGAAATGAAGATGAAAGTCAAGAAGGGCGACATGGTGCAGAT
>JAIBHM010000253.1 GCA_020028535.1 Armatimonadota bacterium
GCCGGCCGGATGCGGACGGTACTGGTCTTCATCCCTTGAGCCGCGGGCAGAGGCGCAGCGCGTTCTCCCCCATCATCTTGCGCTTGGCGTTCGCCGAGAGACGGGGCGAGGGCGTAGGGGTAGCACCCTCATCGAGGAGGTCGGCGGAGTGCCGCCGGAAGGCCCTTCCCGGTTAATCCTGGTTCCCTGGGCGTGACTTCTCGACCCGTCCCCCCAGGAGGGGTCAGCCGCTCCATCCCCTTTACGCTCTACAGCGCCGGTCAAGTGCGCATCGCGGCCACCACGTAGGCGAACAGCTCCCGGCCGAAGTCCGAGGCGAGCTGTACGGACTCGAGGTCGGCTTCCACCTCGTTCAAGTACTGCAGACGCAGGACGTCGCCGTCGGCTAGCCCAACTTCCGCTCTGCGCATGGCACAAAGCGCGATTTTCGGGTACGTGTGCCGCGTAACCCTGTGAAATCTCGTGGTCCGGATCGGAGAATCTCCGAAATAGTCACTAATCTGAGGCGCGATTTTCCTTGACAGAAAGAGGGTGACAGTAACGAAATAGCCTCGGCATGTTCATCAAGCGCACGACCCGGCGTGTCGGGGACAAGACGTACGTCAATCATCTCCTTGTCGAGTCCGTCACCACGCCCCAGGGCCCGCGCCACCGCACGATCTGCTCGCTCGGGTCGCTCGCCCCCGCGCCCGCCGAGGAGTGGCAGGGCCTCGCGCGCAAGCTCTCCGCCGCGCTGGGCGGTCAGACGACGCTCGTGCCCGATCCCGCCGTCGATGCGCTCGCCGGGCGCATACGCCCGGCCCGGCGTCGTGCGCATGCAGGGCCCGCCGCGGGTGACGACATGGTCGCGATTCACGCCGATCAGGTCCGGGTCGAAGACGTCCGGGAAGCGGGGCCGGTCCACGTCGGCCATCAGCTGTGGCGGGCGCTCACGCTGGACACGATCCTGGCCGCGGCGGGGCTTTCGGCGCGGGCGCGCCTGCTCACCGAACTCATGACGTTGAATCGCTTGGTGAGCCCGGCCTCGGAGCACGCCATGCCGGACTGGATCCGGCGCACCGCCCTGGGCGATATGCTCGGGACGGACTTCGCCCCACTCGCGGATGATGCGCTGTATCGCAATCTCGATCGGCTGCACCCGCAACGCGCAGCGATCGAGCAGGCGCTGGCCGCCCGCGAGCGCACGCTGTTTAATCTGGACGACACGCTCTACCTCTACGACCTGACGTCGACGTACTTTGAAGGCCAGTGCGCGCACAATCCGCAGGCCCAGCGCGGCTACTCGCGCGATCACCGGCCGGACTGCAAGCAGGTCGTCGTGGGCTTGGTCCTGGACCGCGAGGGGTTTCCGAAAGCCCATGAGGTCTTCGACGGCAATCGCCAGGACCGGGCCACGCTGGACGCGATGCTGGAGGCCCTCGAGCAGCGGACCGGGCGCCGCGGCGGCGCCACGGTGGTGATCGATCGCGGGATGGCGTTCGCCGAGAATCTCGCGCAGATTCGCGCCCGAGACCATCACTACCTCGTCGCCGGGCGGCCGGCGGAGCGGCAGGAGCATCTGGAGGCGTTCGAGGACACCACGGGCTGGACCGAGATTCTCCGCACGCCGTCGCCGCGCAATCCGGGCCAGAAGAAAACGCGCGTGGTCATCAAGCGCCAGGTGAGCGGCGCCGAAGTGCATATCCTGTGTCGCAGCGATGGCCGGCTCGAGAAGGATCGGGCGATCCGCGACCAACACGAGCAGCGCTTCCTCCGCGATCTCACCAAGCTCCAGACTCGGGTCGCCCGGGGCCGCCTCCGGGCCCCCGCCAAGATCCACGAGGCCCTGGGCCGCCTCAAGGAGCGCTACCCGCGGGTGGCGCGCTACTATGCGCTGGCCTATGACGACGCGACGCGCGCAGTAACCTGGACGACGCAGGCCGACCTCCAGACCCGTGCGCAGCACCTCGACGGCGCCTATCTGCTCCGGACCGATCGGCAGGATCTCAGCGACGAGGAGATCTGGCGTCTCTACATGCTGCTCACCCGGGTGGAGGCGGCGTTCCGGGCCATGAAGAGCCCGCTCATGGAGCGGCCGATCTTCCATCACCTTGAGCACCGGGTACAGACGCACATCTTCCTCTGCGTCCTCGCCTACCACTTGCTGGTCACGATCGAGAAGCGCTGCCTCGACCAGGGCGTGCACACCTCGTGGGCCACGCTGCGCGAGCAGCTCTCCACGCACCACGTCGTTACGGTCGTCCTGCCGTCCACGAACGGGCAGATCTTGCGGATTCGAAAGCCGTCGACGCCCGAGGCGATCCACCGTGAGATCTACGGCACCCTGCAGATCCCGTCGGAGGTCATGAAGCCGGTGAAGACCTGGGCGCCCGCGTAGTCACCATAGTCACTCAATGCGGTCGCAACCCCCTGGAATGTCAGCGCTCGGCTCCTCAAACCGCGGAAGTTGGGCTAGCTGCGCCGGAAGCAACCTCATGGCGATCAGCAACAACAAGGGCTTTGTGCGCCCGGACTGGTTGCGGCTTCCGAGAGGCTATGTTGTCATGGAGCCTCCTGTCGAGAGCGGTGGGGGTGTCGGAGGCAGATCATGGACTTCGAGTTCACCCAGGAGCAGGAGGCGTTTCGCAAGGAAG
>JAIBHM010000254.1 GCA_020028535.1 Armatimonadota bacterium
TGACGCCCTCGCGAAGGCCGCGGGCCACTTCCACGACGCCTGCCATGGCCGCGCCCGAGGATTGCCCGACGAGTAACCCCTCTTCGCGCGCCAGGCGCTGTGCCATCGCATAGGCCGCCTCGGTACGGACAGCGAGCTTCCGGTGATGCGCCGCCGGGTCATAGATACCGGGGACAATCGCCGATGCCATATGCTTGAGCCCTTCGATCCCATGCAACCCGCTCTCGGGCTCGACCGCGACAATCTGAATGCCGTCTTTTAACTCGCGCAGCCTGCGCCCGGCCCCCACGAGCGTGCCGCTCGTGCCCAGGCCGGCGACAAAGTGCGTGATCCGCCCGTCCGTCTGCGCGAACACCTCGGGGCCGGTCGTCTCGTAGTGCGCCTGCGGATTGCTCGGGTTGTTGTATTGGTCTCCGAAGAAATACGTCGTCGGATTCTCTTCAACGAGGCGGCGGACGGCCAGAATCGCTCCGTCAGATCCTTCCAGTGGATCCGAGTAGTGCACCTGCGCTCCGAACGCCTGGAGGATGCGCTTGCGTTCTTCGCTCACGTTGTCGGGAACCACCAACCGGACGCGATATCCCTTTACCGCACCGATCAACGCGTATGCGATCCCGGCATTTCCGGAAGACGAGTCAATGATGACTCGACCGGACGCAAGACGGCCGTCGCGCTCAGCGTCATCGATGATACGGCGCACCGGGCGGTCCTTGACCGAGCCGCCAGGGTTGAACCACTCGGCCTTCGCATAGATCTCGACGTCCTTCGGGAGACCTCGCGTGATCCGTTCCAACCGAAGCAGAGGGGTGTTGCCGATGCGGTCGAGGAGGGATTGACCGATGGCTGGCTTTCCAGCCGGGCCCCGAAGCCTCGGGGCCCGCTTATTCATCGAAGAGAAAGGTCGCCTCGGGATAGTAGCGGATCCTGTTATCCAGAAGCTTTTGCCGGATGAGCTCAGAAAGCCAGCGATTCTTTTCCTCGAGGTCGCCTGGCTTGGTCAGCGCATCCAGCGACAGATTCAGGCGCAGGGCGCGTCCGGAGATGATGTGGCGCGTAATGCCTGTGGGCAATTTCACATGTGCGCGCGCGAACGCCACGATGTCCTCCTTCGTGAAAGACGGAAAGACGATCAGCGTCCCGTCGGTCCCGTATTCACGCACCAGTTCAGGGTAGGTACCTCCCTGCATACGGTAGATCCGGGCCGAGCCGCGATAGGCGGCGACCACGCGCGCGAGCGAGATTCCCAGCGGACTTCCTGACCGGACGCCGAGAATTTTGTCTTTCATCACGAGGTAACAGACAAGCGTGCGGACGGCCAGTCCTTCTTCAGCTTCCCGCATGCTCACGGCCTCGACCGTCAGTCCGGCCCCCGAAAGCTTGGAGGGGAAGCTCGTTCCATCGACCACAAAGTGATGCCAGACCTTGAGCTCGACCCCGCCGTCATCGTAGTCCACAACCTGCAGCGGAATCGCCCCGATCCCGATGGACGCCAGAGCGGCTGCGCGGTTCGCGCCATCGAGCACGACATAGCCGCCCCCGGAGAGCGGCGCGGCCACCGGTGGATTGCGCAGCACGCCATCATCGCGGAGAGATGCAACCAACCGGTCCACCCGCACCGGGTCATGGTCTTCGTGAACAAAGACCTCTTCGGTCGCGATGATGCGCAGGTCGGGGAGGAGCTGGCCCGTCGCCAGCCGCAGCGCCGACCGCTGATTCATCGACTGACCTTCTTCGCGAGGTGGTCGATGACGTCGATCTTGGTGACGATGCCGACGACGTCGCCATGGTCCACGACGACGACGGCGTTGGCCGTGAGGAAGACGTCGGTGAGCGTATCGATGGGCGCGTCGGGCGAGACGACCGGCGGCGCCGGGTCGATGATCGGGTGAATCGGATCGGTCGCTCGATGAGAGCCCTCGAGGAGGTAGTGCAAAAGGTCCACTTCGCTGATCATGCCGACCAGACGCCCGTCTTCGAGGACCGGCAGCTGCGAGACATCGTATTGTTTCATTTTCGCGATCACATCGCTGACCGCATCGGCGGGCGCTGCCGTGACGAGACTGATCGGGCGCAGCCGGAGCAGTTCACCGGCTGTACCCAAATCGAGGTCAAGGAATCCGTGCTCGCGCATCCAGTCATCTGAGAAGATCTTTGAGAGATACCGCGCGCCGGAGTCGGGGAACACGACGACAACGCGCAGCCCGGCGCCATTGTCGGACCGACCCCGCAGGTACTTGAGCGCGCCGGCGACCGCGGTCCCGCTGCTCCCCCCGCAGAAGATGCCTTCTTCCCGGACCAGGCGGCGCGTCATCGCGAACGACTCCCGGTCCGTGACCTGGACGACCTCATCGACCACGGAGAAGTCCATCGTCTTGGGGAGGAAGTCCTCGCCGATCCCTTCCACCTTATACGTGCGGGCCTCGGGCATCTGTCCGGTTCTGAAGTATTCGTAGAACACTGATCCGATTGGGTCAACGCCCACGACCTTGAGGCGTGGGTTCTGCTCCCGGAGATAGCGCCCCGCTCCGGAGATCGTCCCCCCCGTCCCCATGGCCACCGCAAAGAAGTCGACGCGGCCGCCGGTCTGCCGCCAGATCTCGGGGCCGGTCGTCCTGTAGTGCGCC
>JAIBHM010000255.1 GCA_020028535.1 Armatimonadota bacterium
CATCCAGGCGCAAACCCTACGCCTGTTCCGCACGCTGAATACCGAGCGCCGGCACACCGGCATCCTCCTGATTACCCACGACCTCGGCGTCATCGCGCAATTGTGCCACCGGGTGGCGGTCATGTATGCCGGCGAGATCGTGGAGATGGGAGACGTGGAGGCGATCTTCACGCGGCCCGCCCATCCGTACACGCAGGCCCTGCTGGCATCGATTCCCGCCCTTGCGCGCGGGCGGGGCGTACTTCCGGCGATTGAAGGCACGGTGCCGAATCCCATGGCGTACCCGTCCGGCTGCCGCTTTCACCCGCGATGCCCCAAGGTGTTCGCCGACTGCCCTCAATTGCGGCCGCAGCCCGTCCAGCTCTCGCCCGGGCACACCGCGGCCTGCCTCCTCTACGGACGATGAACACACGGGCGGTGAACAGCGAGATGCTCCTGGAGGTCCTGGACCTGCGCAAGCATTTTCCGGTCGCCAGGCGCCTGCTCGGCGGCGCGGGAAGCCGGAAGATGGTCCGGGCGGTGGACGGTGTTTCGTTTTCGCTGCGGCGGGGAGAGACGCTCGCGCTGGTGGGCGAATCGGGATGCGGGAAGTCCACACTGGGACGCTGCATTCTCCGGTTGCTCGAGCCTACGCAAGGCGAGATCCGCTTCCGGGGCGAGGATATTACGCATGCGCCGGCGGGACGGCTTCGGGAGCTGCGCCGCCGCATCCAGATCATCTTCCAGGATCCGTATGCCTCGCTGAATCCCCGCATGACCATCGGACAGATCCTGCGGGAGCCGCTGGACATTTACAATGAAGGGCCGTCTGCGCAACGTTCCCGCATGGTCACAGACCTGCTCTCCCGTGTCGGTCTCGCTCCACGCTACTCGCACACCTACCCGCACCAACTCTCAGGCGGCCAGCGCCAGCGGGTCGGGATCGCCGCGGCCCTGGCACTCGAGCCGGAGCTGATCGTGGCGGACGAGCCGGTATCGGCGCTGGACCTGTCAGTGCAGGCGCAGATCTTGAACCTCCTGGCACGGTTGCAGCAGGAGTACGGGCTCTCCTTTCTACTTATCTCGCACGACCTCGGGGTTGTGCGTCACTTCAGCGACCGCGTCGCGGTGATGTACCTGGGTCGCATCGTGGAGATGGCGCCGACCGAGGAGCTGTTCGTCAATCCGCGTCACCCCTATACACAGGCGCTCCTGGCCTCCATCCCGCAGCCGGACCCGCGGCTGCGCGCCGACCCGCTGCCCCTCGCGGGCGAGCCACCGAGCCCGCTCGATCCACCGGCGGGCTGCCACTTTCATCCGCGCTGCCCGCACGCGATGCCCCGCTGCCGCGAGCATTCGCCGCCGCACTACGACGTGGCCGCAGGCCATTACGCGAGCTGCTTTCTGCTGGATCAGACCCCCGCGGCGGCAGCCGCGGGAGGAATCCCAGGATGACGGAGCATCTGGCAGTGCACGGCGAGCAGGTGATCGACGGGACGGGCGCGGCGCCGATCCCGGACGGAATGGTCCTTATCGAAGAGGGCCGGATCCGCGATCTGGGCCGGGCGTCCAGGCTCACCCTTCCAGCGGGGACCGAGGTGGTTGAGGCTGGAGGGACGGTGATGCCGGGATTGGTCAACGCGCATACCCACTGCTCCATCATCCCGGGCCTCGGCGATCAGACCGGCCAGATGAAGCAGGGACCCTTGCCGAGCGGCTTGCGTGCGGTGGGCAACATGCGCCGCGAGCTTGGCTCGGGGGTGACGACCGCCCGGATCATGGGCGAGGAACACTACCTCGACATCGAGATGCGCCGTGCGATCGAGGGGGGGCTCATTCCCGGACCGCGCCTCTTGTGCTGCGGCGTGCACCTCACCTCTTCGCACGGTCACGGTCGGGCCCTGACCACGACGGACGGCGTCGATGGCATGCGGCAGCGCGTCAGGCAGAACGTGGCGATGGGGTGCGACTGGATCAAGCTCTTCATCACCGGGGGCGTCAGCAGTGTGGGGGCTGCGCTCGAAGCATATACGTACACGCGCGAAGAGATCCGGGCGGCCTGCGAGGAGGCCCATCGGGCGGGCCGCCGGGTCGCAGCGCACGCCCACGGAGGCCCGGGGATCAGGGTGGCCCTGGAAGAAGGGGTCGATACGATCGAGCACGGCGCCCTGCTCTCCGACGACGATGTCGAGCTGCTCAAGGACCTCGGACGCTTCCTCGTGGGCACGTTTGCCATCCTGTACCATCCGGACGGCATCGAGCGCGCGGACCGGCACAACCGCGCGATCTGGGAGAAGGTCGTCGCCCTCCGAGAGCAGGAGGCGGAACGTTTCCGCAAGATCCTGGCCTCCGGCGTGCGCTACGCCGTGGGGACCGACAGCATGCACGGGCTGATGTGGTTCGAGATGGCAACGCTGGTGCGCTTCGGGGTCGATCCGATGGATGCGGTGCGCGCCGGCACGGCCTGGGCTGCGGAGGCCTGCTCCGTTGCCGGAACGACCGGCACGCTGGAGCGAGGTAAGAGCGCGGACGTCCTTGCCGTGGACGGCGACCCACTGAAGGAAATCGAGGCGCTGGCCCGTCCGCGTCTCGTCCTCAAAGGAGGTGTGCGATTCATCCCCTCACCCTGGTGATGGC
>JAIBHM010000256.1 GCA_020028535.1 Armatimonadota bacterium
CCTGCGGAACCGCATTTTGACCGGTTGACGCGTCCAGCACCAGCAGGCGCTCCGTGGCCGAACCAGGCAGTTCGCGCGCGATCACTCGATTGATCTTCTTCAGCTCCTCCATCAGGTTCACTTTGGTGTGCAGGCGGCCGGCGGTGTCGGCAATCAGTACATCGACCCCGCGCCCCTTCACCGCCTGAATCGCATCGTAGACCACGGCGGCCGGATCGGCGCCGGGTGCGTGTTTCACGACATCAACCCCCACGCGCTCGCCCCAGATCACCAGCTGATCGATCGCGGCCGCGCGGAAGGTATCGGCCGCGGCCAGGAGCACAGTGTTGCCCTGCGCGGTGAGCCGGTGCGCGAGTTTCCCGATAGAGGTGGTCTTGCCCGCACCGTTGACGCCGAGGACGAGGAGGACCGCCGGCGGCGGGACGAGCGTGAGCGGCGACGGTTCGCCGAGCAGGTCGCGCATGATCTCGCGCAGCGCGCGGCGGAGGCTCCTGGCATCGCGCGCGTCGCGTCGCCCACGCAGCCGCTCGATGATGACGTCGGCCGTGGGGACGCCGACGTCACCCTGCACGAGCGCGGCGTCCAGCGCTTCGTAGAACTCGGGGCCGGGCGGCTGGCGGAGGACCTGCTCAACGCTTGTGGTGAACGACTCGCGCGTGCGCGCGAGCCCCGCTTTCAGGCGATCAATAAAGCTCACATTACGAGGATAGCGCGGGCGTCAAGCCACGGGCACCGGCTCGGGTATGCCTTTGCGGGTCAGGCGCATCGAGATCATCTTGGAGATCCCGGGCTGCTCCATCGTCACGCCGTAGAGGACGTCGGCCGCCTCCATCGTCCCCTTATTGTGCGTGATGATCAGCACCTGTGTGCGCTGCGCAAGCTCGCGCAGCAGGGTCGTGAACTTCGTCGTGTTCGCGTCGTCGAGGGCCGCCTCGACCTCGTCGAAGATGCAGAATGGGCTCGGGTGCACGCGCAGCATCGCGAAGATCAGGGAGAGCGCGACCAGCACCCGCTCGCCGCCGCTGAGGGCGGAAAGGCTGCGCATCTTCTTCCCGGGCAGCTGCGCCTCGATCTCGATGCCGGGCTCCGTTCCCTCACCGGGTGCGAGCAGCAGTTGGGCGCGCCCGCCAGCAAAGAGGCGCACGAACAACCGGTTGAACTCCGCATTCACCGCCTCGAATGTCTCCGCAAACCGGACGCGCAGCACCTCGTCCAGACGCTGGATCAATGCGGTCAGCGCGGCCCTGGCGCGTTCCAGATCGTCGGCCTGGGTGCGCAGCGCGTCAACCCGCGCGGCGACGGCCGCATGTTCCTCCACGGCGCGAAGGTTGACCGGACCCAGGGCGGCGAGCAGGCCGCGGAGGGCTTCGATCCGGCCCACAGCTTCGTCACGGGCGACCGGCAGCCGGATCTCCCGCACATCTTCCCAGCTCCTGCCGAACTCTTCGCTGATGCGCCGCGTGGCGCTCGCAAACTCTGTGTCGACCTGCGCGTGCCGCACTTCCAGCCGGTGCGCCTGTTCCTCGACGTTGCGCAGCGCTTCCTGAACCCCCCGCCACTTCACCTCGAGATCCATCAGGCGCTGCTGCAATACGCCGCGCTCCTCCTCGAGGGCGGTGAGCACCGTGCGCGTCGCCTCCTGCTGCTCCACGAGAGCCGTGCGCGCCCGCTGCGCTTCCTCCCGCGAGTGCGTCAGAAGATGGTGCTCGCCGTCGAGAACGGTGATCTCACCCTGCAGCTGGTCGCGGTGGGCGGCAAGGTCGGCCGCCTCCTGCGCGTGCTCGTCAACCCGGGCGCGTAATGCCTCGAGGGTTCCGGCAACCTCCGCCAGCTGCACGCGCAGATCGGTCAGGTTCGCAGAGGTGGCCTGGGTTCGCTCGGCAGCCCCGCGGACGGCCGTCTCAACATCGGCCGCAACGGATTCCCGCTCCAAGAGCGCCTGTCGCAGTTCGGCATCGTCGGCCCGCAGCCGCGTCACGTCGGAGAGGACACGCGTGCGCTCCGAGGAGGTCTGTGCCAGGGCGGCATCCGTTTCCCCACGCTCGATCGGCAAGCGAGCCGATTCGACCTGGACAGGGGCCAGAGCCGCCAGTTGCTCGGCGATTGCTTCGTCCAGCCGGACTGCGTCGGCCTGCGCGGCCGTCGTCTCCTCATCGAGTGCGGCGGCCTGATCCTGGAGGGCGATGCGCTGGCCGGTGATGCGCTCAATGGCTGCGTCTGCCTCCATCTGACGCGCGCGCAGGGTCTCAATCTGATCCCGGCGTCCAAGCAGCAGGGCTTCACCGTCCGGTTTGCCGCGTACCGTGATCACGCCGTCCGGCGTCAGCAACTCGCCGTCGAGGGTGGCGATCCGGCCCACGAAGCCCGTGGTCTTGAGCGCGACCGCGTCGTCCAGGGAGGCCACGACCACGACGTCTCCCAGCAGCGCGTCAACAACTTCTCGCGCGCCGTTCGTCAACTCCACCAGGTCGGTGGCGCGGCCGACGATCGCCGCACCGCCCGGAATGCTGACCGGCTGGCGCGCCGGCACGAGATCGACCGGGATGAATGACGCTCCGCCTTGCCCGTTCCCCCGCAGGTAGCGCAGTCCACCCTTCACGTCCTCGACACTGG
>JAIBHM010000257.1 GCA_020028535.1 Armatimonadota bacterium
AGCGTGATCGTGACCGTCGCGCCGTGGTGGTGCGGGAAGCGGTCCGGGTACGGTGGCGGGTTCGGGTCCACGGTGACCTTGTCGATGAGCTGTCGAATCACCGGGTCGGCGACCTTCACGGGCGAGACGTGGATCCAGCCGTAGTCCCGGTCCGCCACCGCGGCCGCGATGAAGTAGGCGGGGCTGTGCGCCACGCCGATCAGGTCGGTCGGATGCCTGGGTCCGGGCAGTGTACGGTACTTCGCCGATGAGAGCCTGATGTCGGCCACGTCCGCCGGGTCGACGTGTCCGGCGATCGCGGCATTGGCGGCCGCCTCCGCCGCGGCGTGGTGCGGATGACCACCGGGCACCAGCTTGATCGCCATCTCCGTGGTGATGTCCCACGCCTGGCCGAGATCTTTCGTCACGTCCTCCAGGTGATCTCCGCCGTAAGCGGAGAAAAAGCCGCGCGGCATCTCCAGCACGTTTTCCTCGGCCACCAGCCCCTTGTGCGCGGCGAGTGCCGCATGGATGCCGAGCATCGCCGAGAGTCCCGCGTGATACTCGCGCGCCACGCTGGTGTTGGCGGCCACCATCAGGCCTCCGATCGAGGTCGCGGCGAGCGCGATCGCCTGCGTCATCTGTCCCTGCGTCAGCTTGAGGAGCGTGCCGGCCGCGACCGCGCCGCCGAAGATCGTGGCGATCGAGCCGTGGAAGCCGCGCTCGCTGCGCCCCGGGGTGAGCGCTTCGTCGATGCGCCCCGCGATCTCGTAGCCGTACACCATTGCTGCGAGCACGTCGCGGCCGTCCGCGGCGGTCTGCTCCGCCATGGCGATCGAGCTCGTCGAGACGATCGTGCCGATGTGCGCGATGCTGCGCAGGTCGCTGTCGTCTGAAGCGGCGGCGTCGCTCATCACGGCGTTGACCCGCGCCGCGTCCGCGATGGGCAGTCTGCGTCCGCCGTCGAACCAGAGGGTGGCCTGCTCTGCGCCTCCGCGCTCCTTGGCAAGCTCGCGGATGATTCGCGAGGAAACGATGTCCACGCCCATCGCCGCGCTGGCGATCGTGCTGGCGATCACCATTCGCGCGCGCTCCAGCGCGAGCGGCGGCAGGTCGGTGACGTTCGTGCTCGCCAGAAACCGCGCCAGCTCTCCCGCGATGCTCATTCGTCGGCGCGGGGCACTTCCTTCATCCCAGCGCGTTCAGCAGTGCGCGCTGCCGGCTCAGGCGCTTCGGACGCTCCTGAGCGAACCGCTGCACCCCGGCGAAGATCGAGTCCGGGTCCAGGTGCGCCTCGGCGATCACGTCCGCCTCGGTGCCGCCGGTGAGCCACACGTTGTCCTGGTCGGCGGTGAGGGAGTACTCATCGGTCAGCGAGCCGACGTTGCGCAGCGGCCACATGCGGCGCGTTCCGCTCATCACGAACATGAGGTCCTGGCGGGCCTCGGGCGGCAGCACGTCGTTCCGATAAGCTTCGGGCTGGCGGTCGAACAGCTCCTCGCTGATCGCCGCGATGACCTTCACGTTGATGCCGGCCCCCGTCAGCCGCGGCAGCACGCTCACGAGATTGAACGTCGAGCTCGATCCCTGGGCCACGACGTAGCCGTGTCGGGGCTGGCCGGGCGCGAAGTCGCGGATGATGTAGAGACCCTTGGCGGCGGCCCGGAGATCGGAGTCGGCGAACGTGTTGCGGTCGGCCACGCGGAAGTCGGGGCGTGCCACCTCGATGACGATGACGCCGACCTTCTTTTCGCGCGCGGCGATCTCGGCGGCGGCGAAGTAGCCGGGGGCCACGTCGTTGTAGTCCCAGAAGCTCAGGTTGATGACCTGGTCACGCGGGAACAGCTTCCACACCTGGGGAGCGAAGATCCCGAAGTGCGTGCGCGCGTCGGCGGCGGTCTCCGGGCCGGAGTGCCCGGCGAGGATGTGCAGGACGCCGGTGCGAAATCTACTGTCCTGGTTCTGCTGGCTCCAGACGCGCGCGGGCAGGTACATCAGCGGCGTGAAGGCGCCGTAGGTGCCGCTGAACGCCCACACCCCGGCAAACTGGTCGGGGTCCAGCGACGCGCTCTGGCCGACCAGGCCGATGGCGCTCGACACGTTGCCCGCTTCCTCGATCGCGGCCTTGAGCCGCGTCCCCAGCGCGTTGGTTTCGGGATCGTAGTGGCCCCAGATGCTGCCGTGCTCGAGGTTGATCGATTCCGAGAGGTCGGCGGCCAGCGTCAGCACGCGGTTGTCGGTGACGTGGTTCAGCCACTTGACGATCTCGGACACGGCCCGGCGGGCGCCCGCCGTCTCGCCCGCCTTGCGGAACAGCGCGATCTTGAGCTGCTTCTCCTTGCCCGAGATCGAATTCCTCACGGTGAGCGTCTGCGGCTCCGCGGGGAGATTGGCGACCTTGAGACGGTCGTCTAGGAATGGGTCGTGCTTCACGTCGACGCGGAGCGGGATCTCGGCCGGTACCGAGTCGCCGATCTCGACCAGACGATTGGCCAGCCAGTCCCCGAGGCCATCGCGCTCGAGCACTGACATGACGACGTCGATGTTGGTCTTGAACTGGATGAGCCGCTCCCGCGGGTCGGTGACCGGTCCCTGGCTGATCCCCTGGAACTCGACACCGTAGCGC
>JAIBHM010000011.1 GCA_020028535.1 Armatimonadota bacterium
TATAGTAAGAAGAGGTATGCCGCAGGCGCGTTCCACTAAGAAGAAAGTCCCCGACTTGCTCTCGAAGGCAGCGGCCAGGCGCCGCATCGATGTCCTCCGGCGCGTCATCGAACATCACAGCTACCAGTATCATGCGCTGGACGCGCCGGAGATTTCCGACGCGGAGTATGATGCCCTCCTCCGAGAGCTGCAGCAGCTGGAACAGCAGTTCCCGGAGTACATCACTTCAGAATCTCCCACGCAACGAGTCGGCGCGCCGCCGGCGGAGGCGTTTGCCACCGTCAGGCACCGGCAGGCGATGCGCAGCCTGGCCAACGCCTTCAACGACGAGGAGCTCCAGGCATGGGCGAAGCGCGTGCAATCGGCGCTCGGGACGCAGCAGGCGGCGTACGTGGCTGAGCTCAAGATCGACGGGGCCGCGATCTCCCTGACGTACGAGCAGGGACGTTTCGTTCGCGGCGCCACCCGCGGCGACGGCGTACAGGGAGAAGACGTCACCCCCAACCTGCGGACGATCGACAGCATCCCGCTGCGATTGAAGTCGACGAAGGTCCCGGGGCTTCTGGAAATTCGCGGCGAGGTCTTCCTGTCCACCAAGGCATTCGAGGCGATCAACCGGGAGCGGGCAGCTCAGGATCTGCCGCAGTTCGCCAACCCACGCAACGCCGCGAGCGGCTCGCTCCGGCAGCTCGACCCGCGCGTCACGGCCTCGCGGCCGCTGGACATCTTCGTCTACGGCACGGGCGCGGTCGAAGGCATGGTCTTCAAGACGCAGGAGGAAACGCTCGGCTGGCTTCGGCAGGAGGGGGTGAAGGTCAACACGCACACCAAGGTGTGCCGCTCGCTCGATGAGGTCGCCGCCTACGTCGCCCACTGGACGGAGCACCGCGAGGAGTTACCATACGAGACGGACGGCGTGGTCGTCAAGGTCAACGACTTCCGCCAGCAGGCGGAACTAGGAGCGACCAGCCACTCGCCGCGCTGGGCGATCGCCTACAAGTTTCCGGCGGAACAGGCCATCACGCGCGTAAAGGACATCCGCGTCTACGTCGGGCGCACGGGCGCGCTGACCCCCGTCGCCGAGCTCGAACCGGTGCGGGTCTCGGGCGTTACCGTCACGAGCGCCACCCTCCATAACGAAGATGACGTGCGCCGCAAAGACGTGCGCATTGGCGACACGATCGTGATACAGCGGGCGGGCGAGGTGATCCCCGATGTGGTGCGCGTCCTGCTGGAACGGCGCACGGGTGGGGAGCGCGCGTGGACGATGCCGTCCACCTGTCCGGCCTGCGGCACCAAAGTGGTCCGGCCGGAAGGCGAGGTGGTCGCCCGCTGCATCAACGCGTCCTGCCCCGCGCAGGTGCTGGGAGGACTCATTCACTTTTGCTCGCGGGGCGCGATGAACATCGACCGGGTCGGCCCGAAGCTGCTCATCCAGCTGCTGGACCGCGGGTTGATCAAGGACGCCAGTGACCTCTATCGATTGAAGAAGGAGCAACTGATCGAGCTGGAACGGATGGCGGAGAGGTCGGCCCAGAATGTCCTCGATTCCATCGAGGGGAGCAGGCGTACGACGCTCGACCGTCTCCTGTATGCACTCGGGATCCGCCACGTCGGCGGGCACATCGCCGAACTGCTGGCCGCGCACTTCCGAGACGTGCGTGCAGTCATGGCGGCGAGCTTCGAGCAGATTCGCGACGTCGAAGGTATTGGCCCGACGATCGCGGAGAGTGTGGCGCTGTTCTTCCGGCAGCCTCAGAACGCTGCGCTGGTGCGCAACCTCCTCGAGCGGGGCGTTCGGCCCGCCGCCCCGGCCCGCGCCGGACCCGGGCCGCTCACCGGCAAGCAGGTCGTCATTACCGGCTCATTGTCCCGCTTCACCCGTCCTCAGGCCGAGCAACTGGTGCGCGATCGCGGCGGAAAGATCGGTGGTTCGATCTCGCGAAAGACCGATGTCCTCGTCGTGGGCGAAGATCCCGGGTCAAAGCTGGAGAAGGCAAAGAAGCTGGGCGTCAGAACGTTGACAGAAGCCGAATTCGTCAAACTGCTCGGGCTGTGATCGCTCGCATGCGCGCGCGGCCGCTTCTCCTGTTGTGTATCGTCCTCGCCGTGTTCGGATGCCGCCCGCGTCCCGACACCGCGGTGGTCTCGGTGTTCTTCACCAGGAGCGACGGCAATGCCATCACGCTCGTGGAGGTGCGCCGCACGGTGCCCCGCGGGGCGACCGAGGCGATGCTGGCCGCCGCCCTGAACGAGCTGCTCAACGGCCTTACCGCAGAGGAACGCGCCAGAGGACTGTCCAGCTCCATCCCCCCGAAGACGCGGTTGCGTGCGGTCCAGGTCAGGAACGGCGTCGTCCGCGCCGACTTCACGCGCGAGGTGGAGGCCGGCGGCGGAAGCGCCAGCATGCTGGGACGATTCTGGCAGGTCGTCTACACCGCCACGCAGTTCAAGGAGGCGCCCAAGGTCCAGATCCTCATCGAAGGGCAAGAGCGTGAGGCCATGGGCGGCGAAGGGGTGATCATCGGGCAACCCGTCTCGCGCCCGCCGACGCAACCCCGCTTCTAGCCTCTGACCGCAGGAAAGACCGCATCACCAGGGAATCCCACATCCAACACGTCGTCGCGGGTCCGTGCCGAGCGAAGTATTCGCCGAAGACATCGAGGCACTGCTGGAGCGGCTGGATGGGGTCACCGCCGCTCGCGTTGTCGCTACGGACGCGGGCGAGATCGACCGCATCTACGTCACCGCTTCGGCTGAGAAGGACGAGTCGAAAGTCCGCCACAGCGTCGCCGCAGCGCTCATGTCCCGGTACTCGCTCGCCGTGGACAACTGGCGAATCCGCGTGGCGAGGCTGCGTCGCGATCAGCCCGCCCGGTCTCGCTGGTACATGCAGAAGGTCGAGGAGATCCTCAGCGCGACTGAGACCAAGGTCACCGTCGAGTTACGGACGGACGAAGGCACGGTCGCCGCGCTCGTCGGCCGCGCCCGCGGACTGACCGATGCAGCCGGGCGGCTGCGTACCGCGGCGCAGGCCACGCTGGATGCGCTGAAGTCGCTCTTCGAGGCCGAAGACCGGCGCGCGACCGTGGAGTCGATCGTCCCGGTCGCGCTGACCGCGGGCAAGGCCATGGTCGTGGCGATTACAATCTCCGGCGCCTCCGCGTCCGACCGCTATGTCGGGACGGCGATGGTTGAAGGCAGTGAGACCGAAGCGGCCATCGGCGCGACACTGGACGCGGTGACGAAGCGTGGCACGGGGCTGGTACGGCGGGGGTGGGCGATGCGGGATCGCCGCGAAGAGCTCGAGTCGATGGAAGACCATTACCGCCGCCTGCGCGAGCCGCAGCGGCGTATGCCGCTGGCGGCGCGTCCGGCCGAGTCGGGGCTCGAAGTGGAGGCGTTGACCGACACGCTGCAGGCGGACGGTATCGAATCAGCGACGCTCGAAGCAGAGGACGTCGAGACAGAGACCGTGGACACAAGGCCGCTCGATCGCGTCCCAGCGCGGACCGTTGTGGAGATTCCCGCGGCCGCTCCTGTCGAGGCGGGCCCCGTGGAGACGCGAGATGAGGACGGCTGGCAAATCAGGCCCGAACGACCGGGGGGTGCTGAAGTGGCTCAACCAATGAACCGGCAGCAGGACATGGAGCGGAACCGCTTTGCTCCGAAGAGCTCGATGGAAGATGACTTCTTCCGTCACCTGGTGGCCACCGGGATCCCGGTGCACATTCGATGCCGAGATGGATACGAGATTCTCGAGGGTATCCTCAAGGACTTCGGTACGTATAGCCTGCTCGTCGAGACCGACGCCGGACGGGAGCTTGTCTTCAAGCACGGGATCATCACCATCCGGCCGATGACCGCGAGGACTGTCCAGGAATAGATAGCCCCTGATGGGTGACGATCGCCTCTCCGACCTGCGCCGGCGCAAGGATCGCATCCGGGCGCTGGGCGGGCCGGAGCGCATCCAGCGGCAGCACGATCAGGGCAAGCTCACCGCGCGCGAGCGCCTCGACCACCTGCTGGACCCCGGATCGTTCGTCGAGCTTGATGCGTTTGTGACGCACCAGGCCCGCCAGTTCGGCATGGAGCGTGTGGAAGCGCCCGCCGACGGCGTCGTCACCGGCTATGGCACCATTGCCGGCCGCACCGTGTACGTGTTCTCCCAGGACTTTACCGTGCTGGGGGGGTCGCTCGGCTCCTCGCATGCCGGCAAGATCTGCAAGGTGATGGACCTGGCGATGCGCACCGGCGCGCCGATGATCGGGTTGAACGACTCCGGCGGCGCGCGGATCCAGGAGGGCGTGGACAGCCTGGGCGGCTACGCGGAGATTTTCTACCGCAACACGATGGCGAGCGGCGTGATCCCGCAGATCTCGGCCATCATGGGTCCCTGCGCCGGCGGCGCCGTGTACTCTCCCGCCATCACCGACTTCACGATCATGGTGCGCGGGACGAGCTACATGTTCGTCACCGGTCCGCAGGTCGTGCGCACCGTGACCCGTGAGGAAGTTGGGTTCGAGGAGCTCGGCGGGGCCGAGGTGCACGCGGGCGCGAGCGGCGTCGCGCACTTTGTCGCCGAAGACGACATGGACTGCCTGCAGCAGATCCGCCGTCTGCTGTCCTACGTACCGCAGAACAACCTCGAGGATCCGCCGCGGGCGCCGTCGACCGACGATCCCGCCCGCATGGACGATGCGCTGAACGGGATCGTGCCCGGGGATCCCATCAAGCCCTACGACATGTCCGAGGTGATCCGCCGGGTTGTCGACACGGACTCGTTCTTCGAGGTGCACGCCCGCTTCGCCCAAAACCTGATCACAGGATTCGCCCGCCTGGACGGCCGGGCCGTGGGCGTGGTCGCGCAGCAGCCGGGCGTTCTGGCCGGCGTCCTGGACATTGCTTCGAGCACCAAAGGCGCGCGATTCATCCGGTTCTGCGACGCCTTCAACATTCCGCTGGTGACGTTCGTGGACGTGCCGGGATTTCTCCCCGGCGTGGGCCAGGAACACGGCGGGATCATCCGCCACGGCGCCAAGCTCCTCTTCGCATACTGCGAGGCCACCGTTCCCAAGATCGCCGTCGTCACGCGCAAGGCGTACGGCGGCGCCTACGACGTGATGTCGAGCAAGCACATCCGCGGCGACATCAACCTGGCGTGGCCCACTGCCGAGATCGCGGTGATGGGCCCGGAGGGCGCGATCGAGATCATCTACCGCAAGGAGCTGGCGGAGGCGAAGGACGCGGCCGCCCTGCGCGCGCGCCTCGTCGCGGATTACCGCGCCCAGTTCAGCAACCCCTACATTGCCGCGACCCGGGGCTACATCGACGACGTGATCGAGCCGCGCGAGACGCGCCCACGACTCATCTCGGCGCTCGCTGCGCTGGAGTCGAAACGGCAAAGCTTGCCGAGAAAGAAGCACGGCAACATACCATTGTAGGGACAACTGCCATCGCTCGTCGCGAAGCGACTCACGATAACATGACAAGGAATCTCCGGGTGCGTGAGTAGAACAGTCTACGAAGATTCTCCCTCCACCGCCATGCAAGAACATTTGACGTCGGTAAAGCTTGAGTACGTGTCTCCCGACGACCGGAAGTTTCGGGAGTGGTTGCGCCGCTACCGCGAAGAGATCGTCGGCGAGCCGCCGCCGGACGAATGGCTCGATGGCTACATCCGCCACATCTTCAACGAGCAGGGGAAGAGCCGCCACATCTGGTGGGCGGTGGAAGAGGGACGCCGCATCGGCTTTGCGGTGGCGATTCTGAGCGCGCAGGCGTCGGACCGCCAGCGCATCCAGGGGACCATCGCCGAGTTTTTCGTGTATCCTGAGTATCGCCGCGAGGGCTACGGCCGTCGCATGGCTGAGGCCGTGATTGAATTCCTGAACGGCCAGGGCGCCAACGATATCCACGCCTCGGTCACCGCGGGCAACGTCCGCGGCCTGCGCTTCTGGGAAGCCTGCAGCTTCATGATCTCCCGCTACGTGCTCGTGCACCGGCCGGGTCTGCGCCGGGAAGAGGAAGACGAGGACGAGCTCTAGCTCCTCTGTCCTCATCGCCAACCGGGGTGAGATCGCGGTGCGCATCATCCGCGCGTGCCGCGACCTTGGGCTGCGCGCGGTCGCCGTGTACTCTCCGGTCGATCGCCATGCCCCACACGTGCGCCTGGCCGACGAGGCCCACCCTCTGCCCGGCGATCCCCCGGCGGACAGTTATCTCAACGCCGGCGCGCTGATCGACATCGCCCGATCCGCCCGCGTTCACGCGCTGCACCCCGGCTACGGATTCCTTGCGGAGAATGCCGCATTCGCCCGCGCCTGTGAAGCCGCCGGCGTGGTCTTCGTCGGGCCGCCGGCCGATGTGCTTGCCGCGTGCGGCGACAAGGCGCAGACGCGTGACCGTCTGGCTGCCGCCGGTGTCCCGGTGCTGCCGGGCACCGGGCCGCTCGCCGACCGGGAGATCGCGGCCGCAGCAGCGGAGCTCGGATTTCCTCTGCTCATCAAGGCCGCAGGCGGCGGGGGCGGCAAAGGCATCCACCTCGTGGGCGCGCGGCACGAACTCGACCACAGCGTGCGTATTGCACGCGGCGAGGCAAAGGCGGCGTTTGGAGACGACCGGATCTACCTGGAACGGTGGCTTGGGGATGCGCGGCATGTGGAAGTGCAAATCTTGGCCGACCGCAGGGGCGCGATCGTGGCGCTGGGAGAACGGGACTGCTCGGTGCAGCGCCGGCACCAGAAATTGATCGAGGAGACGCCTGCCGGGGGCCTCGATCGGGATGTGCGAGGACGCCTGCTCGAGGCCGCCGTGGCAGGCGCGAAAGCGATCGGGTACGTAAACGCCGGGACGTTCGAATTCCTGGTGAAGGGGAGCGACTTCTTCTTCCTCGAGGTCAACGCCCGCCTGCAGGTGGAACACCCGATCACCGAAGCCGTGACGGGTCTGGATCTCGTCGCCGAGCAACTGCGGATCTCACAGGGGGGCGCGCTGTCCCTCGCAGAGTCACCTGTTCCACGCGGACACGCGATTGAGTGCAGGATTAGCGCAGAGGATCCGCATGAGGCCTTCCTCCCATCGATCGGCCGTATCGAAGCGGTGGTCGAGCCCTCGGGCCCCGGCGTGCGCGTGGACAGCGGGATGCTGCCCGGGCTGGAGGTCACACGGCACTACGATCCGCTGCTCGCCAAGGTGATCACCTGGGGAATGACACGCGAAGATGCGATCACCCGGATGCGCCGCGCACTCTCGGAAATGGCCGTGGCGGGTATCGCCACGACCCTGCCGTTCCACTTGTGGGCGCTTGGCGATTCGGAGTTCGCATCGAGCCGCCACACAACGGGTTTCGTATCTCGTTGGGAGACTCGCGTGCAGGGACGACACGAGCTCGAGGCCGTCATCGCCGCGGCCGCGGCGGCCTTTCAGGAGGAGCAGGAACTGCGCCTGCCTCATGCCCCGGCGCCGCGACGGTGGATCAACGCCGCCCGAGAGGAAGGCCTGCGCGATGCCTGAGTACTCGGTGGCGTACGGCAGCCGCACCGTTATCGTGAGCGTGGCGCGCGAGGGCGCGGGATTGCGCGTGGCGGTCGATGGGCAGACCTACCCGATCGCCTTCGAGCGCCGGCTCGGCACGACGCACTACGTGCTGACCCGCGACACGTCGGCTACGCCTGTGGTCATCCGAACAGACGGCGACGAGTGCCTGGTGGGGATCGCCGATGAACAGTACCGCCTGCGCGTGACGCGCCGCGTGCCGATCGCCCGCAAAAGCGTGGCGGCCGCGGCGGTGAGCTCGCGTGAGGTCAGAGCACCGATGCCGGGGCTGGTCGTGTCGGTCCAGGTGGTGGTCGGCGAAAGAGTGGAGGCCGGCCGGCCGCTGGCCATCGTCGAGGCGATGAAGATGCAGAGTGAGATCCGCGCGCCGGTCGCCGGCCGGGTGTCGGCGGTGCGCGCCCGGGCAGGCCAGGAGGTGATGGGGGGAGCGGTGTTGCTGACAATCGAACCTTCCGGGTGACCGACAATGTCGATGGACGGCGGCGAGCGGAAAGCCAGACACCAGACCCCCGACGGGGTGGAGATCAAACGCGTCTACACGCCTGACGACTCTCTCCCCGGCGGCGGCCACGATCCCGGAGTGCCGGGAGAGTTCCCGTATACCCGCGGGATTCATCCCACGATGTACCGTGGCCGGCTGTGGACGATGCGCCAGTATGCAGGATTCGGCGCAGCCGAGGAGACCAACCGCCGCTTTCGCCTGCTGCTCAGCGAAGGCCAGACGGGGCTCTCTATCGCATTCGACCTGCCCACGCAGATGGGATACGACTCCGACCACCCGCGGGCCGAGGGGGAGGTCGGCAAAGCGGGCGTGGCGATCGACTCGCTTGCGGACATGGAAGCCCTGCTGGCGGGCATTCCGCTCGAGCGCGTGACAACCTCCATGACGATCAACGCCACGGCGTCGATCCTTCTCGCCATGTATGTCGCCGTCGCGGAACGGCAGGGCGTGAGTCCTGACGCGGTCGGCGGCACCACGCAGAATGACATCCTCAAGGAGTACATCGCCCGCGGGACGTACATCTTTCCGCCCCAGCCGTCTCTCCGCCTCATCACCGACGTCTTTGCGTTCTGTGTGGAGCGGTTGCCCAGGTGGAACCCGATCAGCATCAGCGGCTATCACATTCGCGAGGCCGGCGCCACGGCCGTCCAGGAGGTCGCGTTCACGCTGGCCGATGCGATGACCTATGTGCAGGCCGCCGCGGAGCGCGGCCTGGGGGTTGACCGGATTGCCCCCAGGCTATCGTTTTTCTTCGCAGCGCAGATGAACCTGTTGGAGGAAGTCGCCAAGTTCCGCGCGGCGCGGCGGCTGTGGGCGCGGATCATGCGCGAGCGCTTCAGAGCGAAGGACCCCCGCGCGTGGATGCTCCGTTTCCACACCCAGACGGCGGGCGTGGCGCTTACGGCTCAGCAACCCCACAACAATGTCGTCCGGGTGGCGATGCAGGCGCTGGCCGCGGTGCTGGGCGGGACGCAATCCCTGCACACCAACGCGATGGACGAGGCGCTCGCGCTCCCCACAGAGCCGTCCGCGCTGCTCGCGCTGCGGACCCAGCAGATCCTGGCCCACGAGAGCGGCGTCGCCGATACGGTCGATCCCCTGGGCGGCGCGTACTACATCGAGCACCTCACGGGCGAGATCGAGCGGCTCGCCGGAGACCTGATCGGGGAGATCGAGGCGGCGGGCGGCGTGCTGCGCGCGCTGGAGACCGGCTTCATCCAGCGCCAGATCGCGGAGTCGGCCTACCGCGAGTCCCAGCGTGTGGAGCGCGGCGAGCAGGTCATCGTCGGCGTCAACCAGTTCCAGTCCGATGAATCGATCCGTCCCCACATCCTGCGCGTTCCCGAGGAAGCGGTGGAGCGGCAGAAGGCTCATTTGGCCAGAGTCCGACGCGAGCGCGACGGCGCGGCTGTGGAGACGGCGTTGCTTCGGCTCCGTGATGCCGCGCAGGGCAAAGACAATCTCATGCCCTACATTGTCGACGCCGTGCGAGCCTACGCGACGATCGGCGAGATTTGCGCCACGCTGCGCGCGGTCTTCGGCGTGCACCGTCCGGCGGTGACCGTCTAAACGTGGCGCTGCTCGACGACGCCTTATCCGGGTCGCCTCAGGCGGTGGCGCGCGTCATCTCGCTCGTGGAGGACGGCTCCTCTGAGGGGTACGCGCTTCTCCGCCAGCTGCATCCCCGCACGGGCCGCGGCTACACCGTCGGCATCACCGGCCCGCCGGGCGCGGGCAAGAGCACGATCGTCGACTCCCTCACCCGGACGCTCCGTACGCAGGGGAAGAGGGTCGCGGTTGTCGCCGTCGATCCCACCAGCCCGTTCACGGGCGGCGCCCTGCTCGGCGACCGGATCCGCATGCAGGACCATGCCACCGATCCGGGCGTCTTCATCCGCAGTATGGCCACGCGGGGGAGCCTGGGCGGTCTGGCGCCGGCGACCTCCGACGTGGTTCGCATCCTCGATGCGATGGGCTACGACGTCATCTTCATCGAGACGGTCGGGACCGGTCAGGCCGAAGTCGATGTCGTGCGCGCGGCCGACACGGTCGTGATCGTCCTGGTGCCCGGGCTCGGGGACGCGGTCCAGACGATGAAGGCCGGGATTATGGAAATCGGCGAGGTCTTCGTGATCAACAAGGCCGACCAGGGCGACGCCGACCGCACGCTCACCGACGTGAAGATGATGCTGGGCCTCAACCCGAAGCCGGATGACTGGAAGCCGCCTGTGCTGAAGGCGGTCGCGACGAGCGGCGAGGGGATTGCCGAACTGCTCGAGGCGATTGGAGCGCACCGCCGCTGGCAGGAGCAGCACGGGCACATCGAGAGGCGGCGCCGCGCGCGGCGTCGCGACGAGATCGTCCGTCTGGTCGAGCTGCGCACGCGCGATCGCGCGCTGGAGGCGGCGCGGCGCAGCGGCCGGCTCGAGATTCTTGCGGAGAAAGTCTTCAACGGGGAACTCGACCCCTACAGCGCGGCGGAGGAGATTCTGCGGAACCTGTGAGACGCGACCCGTGAAAGTCGACCACGTCGGCATCGCGGTGCGAAACATCGAGGATGCGGTGAAGGCCTACACCTCGACCTTCGGCGGCCGCCTCGTGCATCGTGAGGAGCTTGCGGAAGAAGGCGTGACGGTGGCGTTCGTGGACGCGGGCGGTGTATTACTCGAACTGCTGGCCCCCACCGCGGAAGGGGGATCCTTAGGCCGTTTCCTAGAGTCCCGCGGTGGGGGCCTACATCATCTCGCGTTCGAGGTGGCGGACATCCAACGCGCTCTCCGCAACGCGGAGCGGGCCGGACACCTTCCGGTGGATCGCCACCCCCGCCGCGGATCCCGCGGCCGCCTCATCGCGTTCCTGCATCCGTCCACCGCGGGAGGTGTCCTGATTGAGCTCGTGGAACCGCAGGCGTAGTCTTGCCGTCCCGAATGTTGTGCTGCTATAATTTGCGATGCTCGTGGTTGCGGCGTTCCTCACACTTTCATTCCCGTAGTTACCCGTAGGGGGCGACTCCTGTCCGTTTCGAGAGACAATCGAGTGTGCTCGGAGGTGCGGCGTGGCGCGAGGCATGCCTGTGACTCCGACCTTCCCTGAGAGGTCTGTGAAACCCGGAGTCATCAGCGCGGTGATCGTGTCGGTCGGCCTCTCCTCCGCCTTCGGCGGCGGGATGGGCTACTCAGTGTTACGCAAAGACGTGACGATCGCTTCGACGGCCGGTGTCATCCGGCACACGACCTTCCGCACCACCGTTGGCCACGCCCTCACCGAAGCCAAGGTGGCGTGGGAGCCCGGCGACGAGATCTCGCCCGCGCTCGACGCGCGTCTCACCGAAGGGCTCACCATCGTGATTCGCCAGGCCGTGCCGGTGAATGTGACGGTCGATGGCCGGACCTTCCACCTCGACAGTTCTGCGCCATCAGTAGCCGAGATGCTGGGCCGCCAGGGCATCGCACTCTCCAGTTGGGACAGGGTCTTTCCTTCGCGGGAGGCCGGCCTGACCGCAGGAATGCAGGTTCGGGTGGTGCGCATCCAGCACAAGATTGCCAGCGAGCAGATGGCGATCCCCTATCAAATCCGCAGCTCAATCGATTCCAGGTCTCCGCGCGGCATCGTGCGCGTGCTGTCGCCGGGCCGGTTGGGCTTGAAGGAATATGTCTGGAAGATCACCATTGCCGACGGCGAGGTGATCGCCCGCACCCCGATCGGCTGGCGGCTCGTTCGCCGGCCGATCGACCGGATCGTCACCGTCGGCACCCAGAGCCTGATTGCCTCCCGGGGGCAGTTCGCGGGGAAGGAGTACTTCGACCTGATCGCCACCGGATACTCACCATTTTGCTGCAAAGGTGTGGACGATGTCACCGCACTGGGTGTGCGCGCGGGGTATGGGGTCGTGGCGGTGGATCCCAAGGTCATCCCGCTGGGGAGCCGGCTCTACATCGAGGGGTACGGCTACGCGCTGGCCGCGGACACGGGAAGCGCGATCAAGGGCATGCGCATCGATCTCGGATTCGACACGAAGCGCCAGGCCATTACGTTCGGACGCCGGCCCATCCGCGTCTACGTCATCCAGAAAAAGCAGCGACGCAAGTAGCACCGCGTGACTGATCTCGCCTCTCCGGGTGGAACGGCGCGTGTGCTCAAGGCCTACGGGCTCCATCCCCGGCGCCGCTTCGGCCAGCACTTCCTGATCAGCCGCCGCGTCCTGGATCGTCTCCTGGAAACGGCGGCGCTCACTTCCCAGGAGGGCGTCCTCGAGATTGGGGCGGGGATCGGAACTCTCACCGTGCCGCTGGCGGAGGTGGCGGGCGGCGTGGTAGCCGTCGAGATCGACCAGGACCTCCTGCCCGCGCTTCGCGACGCCGTCGCCCGTTTCCCAGGTGTCACCGTCGTCCAGGGCGATGCCATGTCGTTGGATCTCCCCCGGTTGGTCGCCCCTCTGCCACCTCCCCGTAAGGCGGTCAGCAATCTGCCCTACAATATCGCTTCGCCCCTGATCGTCACGCTGCTGGAGCGGCCGCTGGGATTTACGCGGATGGTATTCACCGTGCAGAGGGAAGTTGCTGAACGGCTCGCCGCGGCGCCCGGCGGAAAGGATTATGGGGCTCTGTCCGTGGCCGTGCAGTATCGGGCGGCGGCACGTATCGTCATGCGGGTGCCCAGCACGGCGTTCTACCCGCCGCCGGACGTCGAGTCGGCCGTCGTCCTGTTGGAGGTCAGGCCGAAGCCCGCCGTTCACGTCGATGACGAGGCGGTGTTCTTTCGCGTGGTCCGGGGGGCGTTCGCGCACCGCCGTAAGACGCTGCGAAACACTCTGGCCGGTGCCCTCGACCTCGATCCGGCGATTGTCGACGCGGCGACGAAGCAGGCGGGAATCGACCCGACCCGGCGGGGTGAGACACTCACCCTCGACGAGTTCGCCTCGCTCTCGCAATCAATGGCTGACGTGGCACTCCGGAGGTAAAGAGTGCGCAGAAGGGAACAAGACTAGTGATGGAGGATCTCGCCGAGTTCTACTCCGCCAGCGCGCGTGTAATGACCCGCTCGCTCATCCGGGAGCTCCTCAAGCTCACCCGCCGGGCCAACGTCATCTCCTTCGCCGGCGGCCTTCCCGACCCGTCGACTTTCCCGGTGGACGAACTGAAGGCCATTACTGCGTTGATCCTCGAACGCGAGCCGCACCTTGCCCTGCAGTACGGCCCAACGGAGGGCGACCCCCGGCTGCGCGAGGAGCTGGTGCGGTGGATGGCCAAGGACGGGATCGCCGCGACGCGCGACCGGGTGCTCATCACCACCGGGTCCCAGCAGGGGCTGGACATCATCGGCCGCGTCTTCCTCGATCCCGGCGACGTGGTGGTGCTCGAGCGCCCGTCGTACATGGCCGCCCTGCAGGTGTTCCGCAGCTATCGTGTTGAGATGGTGGGGGTGCCACAGGACGACGACGGTCTGCGGCCTGAGCTGCTCGAGGAGACGCTGGCGGCTCTGGCGCGCAGCGGGAAGCGCGTCAAGATCATCTATGTGGTCCCCGACTTCCAGAATCCCTCAGGCGTCACGTTGAGCGAGAAGCGCCGGCAGCGCGTGCTCGATCTGGCACGCGAGTATCACACCCTCGTCGTCGAGGACAGTCCATACCGCGAGCTGGCGTTTGAAGGAGCACCGCCCCCGCCGCTCGCCGCGCTGGACGGTGAGGGCCGCGTCATCTACCTCTCGACGTTCAGCAAGACCCTCTGCCCCGGGTTGCGCATCGCCTGGATGGCGGCCGGTGAGGACCTCATCCAGCAATGCGTCACGGCGAAACAGGCAATGGACCTGTGCTGCCCGGCTTTCACCCAGGCTATCGCCGCGGAGTTCTGCGCGCAGGGCCACATCTACACGCGCATCCCGCCGATTACCGCCCTCTACCGCAGGAAGCGGGACGTCATGCTGAGCGCACTGACACGGGAGATGCCCAAAGGCGTGACCTGGACACGGCCGCAGGGGGGGTTGTTCCTCTGGGTACGGCTGCCGGAAGGCATGGATACCGAGCAGCTGCTCGGCCCCGCCGTGGAGGAGGAAGGCATCGCGTACGTCGTGGGTTCAGGATTTCATGCGGACGGCACCGGCAAGAATACGATGCGCCTGAACTTCTCCTACCCGTCCGAAGAGAACATCGAGGAAGGGATCCGCAGGCTCGCCCGCCTGGTCAAGAGGCGCCTACCCACACTAACGCCCGCACCGTAGAAGCCTTTTAACGCTGATGTCCGCGGATTGGTCGTGCCCGCAGGGGCACGGCCGGCTGCGGCCGGCCGGCCGTCAACTGTCGCAGGAAGCCGCTCAGATCTCGAGCGACGACCACTGTGATGTCCGCGCCCCCGCCCGGCTCGCGGGTGACCGGCTTGCTCCCGAGCAATTCCGCGAGCAGCTGCGCCACTTCGCTCCGCCCGCTCCGGTCGATGACCGTTGTGGTCTGAAGGAGGGTCCCCGCAGTCTCGACCCGCACGATGTGAAACCCCAACCGCTCCAACCGCTCCGCCGTCTGCCGGCCCAACCCGGGAATGCCGCTGGCATTGAGGACCTCGATGCCCGTGTTCGCCAGCAGTTGCGGGGTCACTCCGTAGAACATCTCCAGCAGCGCCTGGCGGATCTGGCCGGCGTCAGGCTCCCAGTAAATCTCGCCGAAGCTGCCGGGCAGGGTGCGGAAATTCAGCTCGGCGCCCTCCATGCGAGAGGTGAACATGCCGAGGGTGATGAGTTCGGTCATGGAGAGGTTGGTCTGAGTGTTTTCCACAAACGCCCGCAGCAGCGCGGGGGCCGAGAACACCGTGGAGGGGGACTTCAGTTTGTCGAACAGGGTGAGCAGCAACTTCTGCTGCCGCGCCACGCGGCCGATGTCGCCCAACTCGTCCCGGCGGAAGCGGATGTAGTGCGTGGCCTGCTCGCCGTTGAGGATCTGGCGGCCCTTCTTCAAGTCTATGTAGAGACCGGCCCACGTGTCGGTGTACTTCATGTCCCGCTCGACATCGACCTCGATGCCGCCGATCGCGTCGATGATATGCGCGAACGAGTTGGCGCCGAGTTTCACGTAGTAATGGACGGGTACTCCCAGCAGGTCCTGAACCGTCCGGACGGTGAGCGAGGGGCCGCCCAACGCGAATGACGAGTTGATCTTCTGCTCTCCTGCCCCGGGCACCACCGCGCGAGTGTCCCTCGGGATGGAGAGCCCGCTGATGCGGTTGCGATGCGGGTCGAAGCTGATCAGTATCAGAGTGTCCGAGCGGGCTACGTTGACAACCTGACGCTTGTTATCCAGCGTAACGTCGACCCCGATGATCAGCATGTTCACCCGCCGCGACAACCGGAGGGGCCAGGCGAACGGGCGGGTGGCTTCGGTCGGCCGCGCCACCACGTCACTTCCGGTGAAGACGTCGCTATGGGTAAATACGTACAGCGCGCCGCCCGCGAAGAGACCCAGGGCGAGGACCGGTAAGCCGATGACGAGGTACCTGGCGTAGATCCACCACCGCGGACGCAGCCTGGGCCGGGGGTCCGGCGGCTGGACCGGGGTCTGGGGCTCGGGCGTCCCCGGCTTCGGAACAGGCGGCTTGTGCTTGGTCATGACCGTGTAGTTCAGACAGGTGGACAGCGCCGTGCCCCGGGAATCCCGGCGCACGGCGCCTTAATCATACGGCATTGCCTGTGCCTGTCAAGGAATGCGCAAGGAATTGACGTGGACGATACCTAAGTGTTAATTACTTACCTCGCGCAGGGGGTACCTAGGCATCCTGCACCGCGTTGAATTGCCGCAGTTCCGCGTCGCCCGTATCGCATTGACTGTCGTTTTGCCCGCCTATCTCCGTGCCAAGTTGATCCATGAGGGGGTGGATTGCTGATGTCTGTCGAGCTGGGCCAGCGTCAGGAGGGAGGAAAGCCCATGAAGGAACTGCATCTCAACGCCTACGCCAAGGTGAACCTCTCGCTCGACGTGGGTCCCGAGCGCTCGGACGGCTACCATGAGATCGAATCCGTGATGCACACCATCTCACTGCACGACTCCATCACGCTGCGGGAAGCCGGGTCGGGCACCGAGGTCGTTGTCAACGACGGCGCCAATGTCCCGACCGATCACCGCAACCTCGTGGCGCGCACGGCCGAGATGCTGCGCGAGATGTTCACCGTGACGCGCCCCGTGCAGATCGAACTGACCAAACGCATCCCGGTGGCCGCAGGGTTGGGCGGCGGCAGCTCGGATGCGGCGGTGACGCTGCTCGGCCTGGTGCAGATGTGGAAGCTGCGGCTCGACGGTCGCGAGTTGCTGGCCCTGGCGACGAAGCTCGGCGCGGACGTGCCCTTCTTCCTCGAAGGAGGCGGCGCCGTGGCGCGCGGCAAGGGCGAGCGGCTGACCTATCTTCCGCCGCTGCCCACCACGTGGATCGTCCTGGCGCGGCCTCGGGTCGAAGTCTCCACTGCATGGGCGTATCGGCAGTTGCCCTCAGGGGGCGTCTCGCCGCGACCTAATACCGCGTCGATGATCGAGGCGGTAAAGCAGGAGGATGTGCGCGAGGTGGGGCGTCTGATGCACAACGTGTTCGAAGATGTGGTGGCACAAACCCACCCGCTGATCAAGGACCTCAAGACCCGTATCCTGCGCGGGGAGTCGTATGGGGCATCGATGAGTGGAACCGGGCCGGCCGTCTTCGGACTGATGGCAAACGAAGCGGCTGCCCGCAAGGTGGCGGACGATCTGCGCGCCGATCCCAATGTGGAAGTGCACGTGACGCGCACGTTCGCCGAGAATCGTTAGACCCGCCCGAGGCAGGCGGAGAGCACGGTAAAGGGGGAGATGCATGCCGCAGGTCGACGTGAATTATCTCGCGGTGATCGTGGCCGCAGTGCTGCAAATGGTTCTTGGATTCCTCTGGTACGGTCCTCTCTTTGGCAAGATGTGGATGGGCTTCATGAAGATCACTCCCTCGAAAGTGAGCCAGCAGGTCATGGTCAGAACCTACGTCTGGACCGCGGTGATGTCGCTGATCACCGCGTACGTGCTGTCCTTGCTGGTGGACTACATGGGTGCGAAAACCGCCGGCGCCGGGCTCGCGGCGGGGTTTTGGCCGTGGCTTGGGTTCGTCGTGCCGGTGACCGCAGCAAGCCTTCTGTATGAGAATCGCCCCTTCGGGCTGTGGGTCCTCAACGCGAGCTACCAGCTGGTGTCCCTCGCGCTGATGGGGGCGCTCCTCGCCGCCTGGGCCTAGGCGGTCCGCATGGGCGATGCCATCGTCCTCGCCGGGGGCGGCGCGGAGCCCGGCCTGGATCCCGCTGTCCCCAACAAGGGATTTCTCGAAGTCGGCGGCAGGCCGCTGCTCTGGTATGTCGTGCGGGCCGTCCGCGCGGCGCCCCACGTGCGGCGCGTGGCGGTGGTCGGACCTCCGGATGCCGTCCGCGCCGCGGCCGGCGACGCGGTGGTGGTGCCTGATGACGGCAGCATCATGGACAACGTCGCGCGCGCGGCCGGGGTCCTGGGCGCCCGCGACCCGATTCTCGTCGTCGCTTCGGACATCCCGTTACTCACCGCCGCGGTCGTAGAGGACTTCCTCGCAGCCTGCGCGAAGGACAGCGCCGATTTCCACTACGCCATCGTTCCCCAGCAGGCTATGGAGCAGCGGTTTCCCGGCGTCCGCAAGACGTTCGTGCGGGTGATCGAGGGGACGTACTGCGGGGGCAATGTGATGCTGTTCAATCCCGCGGTGATGGACCGCGTTCGGCCCTTCGTCGAGCGCGTCGTCGCGGCGCGCAAGAAGCCCTGGCTGCTGGCCCAACTGTTCGGCTGGTCGATTGTGATGAAGTTCGCCTCCGGACGCTTGAGCATCGAGGAGATGGAGGCGAAAGTGACCGAGATCCTCGGGATCACGGCGCGCGCGGTGATCGTGCCGCATCCCGAAGTTGCGATGGACGTGGACGTCGGCAAGCCCGAAAACCTCGAGATGATCCGGAGCGCCCTTCGTGCCTGAACGCCGCAGGGATGGGGCGAGGCTGCGCCGCGGAGAGCGGATGGTGGTGATGGCCCACCATCTGATCAACGCGCCGCACCGACTATTCTCGCTCGGCACTTTTGTGGAGCTGCTCGGCGCGGCGAAGTCCACCATCAGCGAGGACCTCGGCTTCATGCGGCAGGCGTTCGATCGATTCAGCCTGGGCAAGGTGGAGACGCTCGCCGGCGCGGCGGGCGGCGTGCGGTACCTGCCGTATCACCAGCGCGAGCGCATCCGCACCCTGGTCGAGGACGTGTGCCGCCGGCTGCGCGATCCGTCACGCCTCTTGCCCGGCGGCTTCCTGTACACGGCCGATCTCATTTCTACGCCGTATGTGGCGGCCCAGTTCGGCGAGGCGTTTGCGACCTTTTTCGAGGACAGCCGGCCCGACGTGGTGCTGACGATGGAGGTCAAAGGCATCCCGCTGGCGCTGATGACGGCACGCGCCTTCGACGTCCCGCTCGTGACCATCCGCCGCGGCGCGCATCCGACCGACGGCCCGGCGGTCAGCGTGAACTACGTCTCCGGATCGTCGCGCATGGTGCAGGCCATGACCCTTCCGCTGCGCGCCATCCGGCAGGGCGCCAGGGTGCTCTTCATCGACGACTTTCTCCGGGGCGGCGGCACCGCCCGCGGCGTCTACGATCTGATGCGAGAGTTCCGCGCTGAGGTCGTGGGCATCGGGGTGCTCATCGAGACGCCCCTGCCGCGCGAGAAGATGATCGACCGCTACGTTTCCCTCATTCAGTTCCAGGGGGTGAATGAGCAGGGGGAGGTGCTCATCACCCCGAGCCGCGCTATTCTCGAAAGCGCCGCCACGCGCTAGCCGGAAGCCCACCCCCCGCGATCCAACGCCTACGCGATCCAGACACAAGGAGGAACGTTGCCCGTGAGATTCATCATTCGACTGCCGGCCATGATCGCCACTGATGCCGAGGGGCAGGATAGCTACGCCGTGCAACGCAGGGCGATGCTGGCCGA
>JAIBHM010000258.1 GCA_020028535.1 Armatimonadota bacterium
ACTTCCTCATGCATAAAGTCTGGGACTCCGAAGCAGAATGCATAGCGTTAGCCGCAACGCGCGCCCGTGTGGTGGATTTTTTCTGGCGGAATCCCGACCCGGAAGTCGTTCGAATCGTGCACGGTGAAGGAGCGCTGGCCTGCTGGCAGGTAGGATCTCGAGAAGAAGCCATTCGAGCCGCCGAAGCGGGATGTGATCTCGTCGTGGCGCAAGGGATCGAAGCAGGCGGCCATGTCCGCGGAACGTTCAGTCTGCTTGCCCTGCTCGATGAAGTCCTGGAGGCGGTTGACGTCCCCGTGATTGCGGCGGGAGGGATCAGCGGCGGCCGAGCGATGGCGGCTGTGCTTGCCTCCGGAGCAACCGCGGTGCGCGTCGGGACGAGATTCGTCGCAGCGGAGGAAGCGGGAGCACACCCGGTTTATCTGAACGTCCTCTTTGGCGCCCGCGCCAAAGACACAGTCTATACGGAAGCCTTCGGCGCAAACTGGCCCAACGCGCCCCATCGCGTCTTGCGCAGTTCACTGGAGGCGGCCCAGCGATTCGAAGGGGATGTGGTGGCCGAGTACACAAGCCAGTACACCGGCAACCAGCTCGTCATGCGAAAGTTTGAGGCGTTCGCGGCGCCGCTCCGCGCAACCGGGCACATCGAAGCCGCGCCCCACTGGGCCGGCGAGGGCGTGGGCGCAGTACGGCGGCTGCAGCCCGCCGCCGAGATCATCCGAGAGATGGCCGGCGAGGCGGAAGACCTCCTGAAGAAGTGGGGCTAGCGGCCTAGACTAATTCCTCGGGCGCCGCGGCGTCTACGACGTCTTTGCCCAGCGCCGTCGCCAGATCGATCTGATGCTCCTGCTCCTGGACCAGGATCTCGCGGATGTCCTCCGCGATGGCGTAGAGTCCCTGGCTCTCACACTGCAGCAACCGTTCCCGGTACTCGCGCACCGTCATGTTCTCAGCTTCCAGGTCGAACCGCAGCATGTCCTCCGCGCGCTCCGAAGTCTTGACCGGCTTCGGGGTCACGGCCGGCATCCCGCCCAGATAGTCGATGTGGCGGGAAATCTTGATCGCGTGAGCGAGCTCTTCTCCGGCGTGGAGTTCGAGTTCCTTTGCGATCGTCATGTACTGCGCGCCCTTCAACACCTGCGAGTACACCACGTAGGCGATCACCGCCTGGTACTCGCGCTGCAGGTCTTCGTTCAGCAGCTCGATGAGGCGTTCGCGTGTGACCCCATCGCTTCGTGCTCGGGTACGGACCGTCTCCTCACCGCCGTTTCGGCTGCGTGTGACCTCCTGATTACGCGTGCGGCTGCGTGTCGTCGCCATGACCATGCCCTCCCCCTCTGCTGGATTCACTGACAATTTTGCCCCCGCAGGGAAAACCCATCACACCGACGGAAGATAACGCCGACATGCTCAAAAATGCGCTCATCATCCTCAGCCCCGTGGCCCGGCGGCTGCCCGCCTATACCCGGCTGGCCTGGGCTCTCGTGCGCGACCGGCGCCTGCGGCGCACCCACCGTGCCCTCGTGTTGGGCGGCGTTGCCTATCTGCTCTCACCCATCGACCTCATCCCCGGGATTATTCCGGTTTTGGGACAGATCGACGATCTCGCGGTCACGCTGCTCAGTCTGCGCACGGTTTTGCGCCGTCTGCCCGGGCCACTGGCGGACGAGCACCTCGTCTCTACCGGCCTCTCCTTGCAGGTCATTGACGAGGACCTGCGCACCTTGACCCGGTCTGGCACCCTTCTCACCCGGTCCATTCTCCGCTACGGATGGAGCGCGGCTGGCGGCGCGGCACGGGCTGTGTCGCGTATCGGGCGCCTCCTCCTCCAGCGCAGATCAAGATGAGAGGGCGGCTCCGCGAGGTTGCCGCCCTCTTCATTCGACTCGGCCTCACCGCGTTCGGCGGTCCCGCAGCGCACATCGCGATGATGCGGGACGAGGTCGTGCGGCGAAGGCGGTGGCTGTCGGACCAGGAATTCCTCGACCTGCTCGGCGCCACGAACCTCATCCCCGGACCCAACTCGACCGAGATGGCGATCCATATCGGCTACACGCGCGCCGGCTGGAAAGGCCTCCTGACGGCAGGCGTGTGCTTCATCGTCCCCGCGATGATGATCGTTCTGTCGTTTGCCTGGGCGTATGTGCGCTATGGGTCGATCCCTCAGGCACAGTGGCTGCTCTACGGCGTCAAGCCGGTAATCATCGCCATCGTCGCGCACGCGCTCTGGACGCTCGGACGGACTGCGCTCAAGGGCACCTTTCATGCTGCGCTGGCGCTTGGGGCGTTCATCGTGTATCTGCGGGGGTTCAACGAGCTCGCCATCCTGGCCCTGGGCGGTGTCCTCGCGGTGATTGCCGTCCGGCCCCGAATCGCGCCCGTGTCGGTCCTCGCCGGCGCACCGATCACACTCACCGCGCTGCTGGCGCCCGTACCGGTAAGCCTGGTGCAGATGTTTGCGATCTTCCTGAAAATCGGCGCGGTGCTGTACGGTAGCGGATATGTGCTGCTGGCGTTCCTGCGGTCGGACTTCGTCGTGCGCCTCGGATGGCTTACCGACCGCCAGTTGCTCGACGCGGTGGCCATCGGTCAG
>JAIBHM010000259.1 GCA_020028535.1 Armatimonadota bacterium
AGCGCACGTACCACAACTGTGTATCCACTTCGACGTGCTCCACCTCGAGGTCGGAGATCGCGCTGCCGTCCCGCGGGCACCAGTTCACCATCCGCTTGCCCCGGTAGATCAGCCCCTGATTGTACAGGCGCACGAAGGCTTCCATCACGGCGTCGTAGTACGGAGGATCCAGCGTGAAAACGTAGCGGTCCCAGTCGCAACTGAAGCCCATCCGCTTGAGCTGCTCGTCGATGATGCCTCCGTACTGCTGCTTCCACCGCCACACGCGTTCGACGAACTTCTCGCGGCCGAGCTGCTCCAGGGTGATCCCTTCAAGCGCCAGTTCGCGCTCCACCACGTTCTGCGTGGCAATGCCGGCATGGTCGGTCCCGGGCTGCCAGAGCGCGTTACGGCCCTGCATCCGGCGCCAGCGGATCAGGACGTCCTGCAGGGAAAATGTGGAAGCATGCCCCATGTGCAGTTCGCCGGTGACGTTGGGCAGGGGCAGCATGATCACAAATGGGCCCCGAGGCGACCCGGGCGGCCGCGATGGATCAACCACCGCCCGGAAGTAGCCCCCGCGCATCCATTCCTGGTAGCGCGGCACCTCTACGGTGCGTGGGTCATAGGTTGGGGGCAACGTCTTGGTCGCCATGATCGGCTCCTCCGAACCAAAAAGAATAACGCCCCGTCCAACAGGACGGGGCGTTGACATATCCCCGCGGTACCACCCATGTTTCATCCGGCGCGCAAGCGGCGGATGACTCTTGCCTGAGCTGTATCGGGCTCTCCCGACAGCCTCAGTGCGGAAGCGAGATCATTTTCCGCAGTTCAGCTTGCAGCTCGGAGGTGACGTTCGCCCGCGTCCGTTCGGAAGGCTCGCACCGTTCGCCTTCCTCGCTTGGAGCGTCCGCGGGGTACTCCTCCCCGTCATCGCCTTGCCGACATTATACCCAGCGGCCGACGTCAAGTACACACTGGTTTCGGGCACAGTACACGGGGGACCACGCTGCCGGCTGTGGAGGGTTCATCCATGCAGAGCGAGCTTGTTGACCTGATCGCCGCCTGCGTTGAGGCGCCTGCGGCACCTGCGCAGGACGTGCGGTATCTGCGGAAAATGAGAGACGCCGCCGTCCCCGTACTCGTGCATCTTCTGGAGGATGAGCCGCGCGCCTCTAGCCGCCGGCGGATTTGCGAAGTGCTTGCCGACGTGGTCGAGGGGCAGCCCACACTTCTGGCGCCGTTTGTCCGCTTCGACTCCTGGCACCTGGCCAGGAATCTGGCGTTTGTCCTCGGCGAGCTCCGCGACCCGGCAGGTATCCCCTGCCTCGCCGACCTCGGCCGGCACGAAGAGTACCGTGTGCGCCGTGAAGTCCTCGATGCGCTCCGCAAGATCGGCACTGAGGAAGCGCGGACCGCTCAGACGGTCTTCTTCACCGACCCCGACTCCCGCATCAGGCGCCACCTCATCGCGGGGCTGGATTCCTACGACTCACACGCGTCCGAATGGCTGCTCCGCATCGTCCGGTCTCGCGACTACAGCCGGGAAGGCACCTCGGTGAAGGAAGCGGCCATCGCCGCCCTCGGGCGAATTCGCGCGGACGAAGCGCTCCCCGTGCTCAAGCGCGTGGCGAACAGCCGGTGGGTCCTGGGGCGGAGACGGAAGATGCTGAAGGACGCGGCGCGCGGGGTTCTGCAGGAAGCCTACTCTTCCAGATAGATCACGCGGCGGAGCTCCTCGACGCTCGAGGTCCCGTCCAGCACCCGGGTGGTCGCGGCTTCCCCGATCGTCACCATGCCACTGCCGATGGCCGCTTCACGCAGCGTCGAGGCCGGCTTGTGCGCGAGCACCAGCTCGCGGATAACGTCGGTCATCCGGAAGATCTCCATGACGGACAGCCGCCCTTTATATCCGGTCTGGTCACACTCCGGGCATCCGACCGGCTGATACAGTGTGGGCTGCGCGTCGGCCGGAAGCCCGAGCTCCGACGCGATGTCAGGGCCGGCTTCGTAGGAACGCCGGCAGGCCTGACAGAGCCGGCGCACCAGGCGCTGACCGACGGTCGCGATCAGCGAGCTCGTGATGAAGTACGGCTCGATCCCCATGTCCACCAGACGCACCACTGAGCCGGCCGCGTCGTTCGTGTGCAGGGTGCTGAACACGAGGTGGCCGGTCAGCGCCGCGTTCACCGCAATTTTCGCCGTCTCCGCGTCGCGGATCTCGCCCACCATGATGATGTTGGGGTCCTGACGCAGCATGCTGCGCAGCCCCGTCGCGAACGTCATCCCTCCGCGTGGGCGCACCGGGATTTGCGAGATCCCCTGGATGTAGTATTCGACCGGGTCTTCAATCGTCATGATGTTGCGTGTCGGGTCGTTGACGCGCTGCAGGCACGCGTACAGCGTCGTGGTCTTGCCGCTGCCGGTCGGGCCCGTCACCAGGATCATCCCGTGCGGCTTGCGGATGATCGTGTCGATGATCAGCGCCTGTTCGGCCGGGATCCCCAGCCGGTCCAGGCCGACCAGCATGTTCGTCTTGTCCAGCAGGCGCATGACGACGCGCTCGCCGAACGCCGTCGCGGTGATTCCCACGCGCACGTCG
>JAIBHM010000260.1 GCA_020028535.1 Armatimonadota bacterium
TCAAACGCCTCGGGGCAGCGCGGATGGAAGCTGCATCCCGGCGGGATGCGCGACGGAGATGGTGTTTCGCCGCGCGGCGCGACTTTGACGGGCTTGAGGCGCTCTTCCTCATCTGACACCACGGGAATGGCGGACAGCAGCATGCGCGTGTATGGATGAAGCGGGTTCGTAAACAGTTCCGTCGTGGGGGCGAGCTCGGCCACCTTCCCGAGATACATCACCCCGACGCGGTCCGCCACGTTCCGCATCAGGCTGAGGTCGTGGGTGATGAACAGATACGTCAATCCCAGGCGGCGTTGCAGGTCGACGAGCAATGAGATGATCTTGCCCTGCACGGAGACATCCAGCGCCGAGGTCGGCTCGTCCAGCACGATGAATGACGGCTCCGTGGCGAGGGCCCGGGCGATCGCCACCCGCTGCTTCTGCCCGCCCGAAAGCGCGTGCGGAAACTGGTGCATATAGTCGGCCGGCAGCTCGACCATCTCCAGCAGCCTGGCCACTCGATCGTGGATCTGCCCGTCACGGGAGGCCAGGCCGTGCACGCGAAGAGGCAGCTCCAGTGTCTGCCGCACAGTGCGCCGGGGATTGAGTGAAGATCCGGGGTCCTGAAAGACCACCTGAATGTGTTTCTTGATTTCAGGATGCCGGCGGCGCACCGCCGGATCGCCGATGTCGCGCCCATCAAACCAGATCGCCCCCGATGAGGGCGGGACGATCCCCAGGATCGTCATGGCGAGCGTCGTCTTTCCGGATCCGGATTCGCCGACCAGGCCGAACGTCTCGCCCCGCCGGAGCGAGAAGCTGACACCGTCCACGGCCTTGACCGAACCCACCTGGCGCATCAGAAACCCGGAGCGCAGGGGGAAGTGCTTGATGAGATTGTCGAGGCGGACGAGTGAGTCGCTCACGATGAACGGGCCGCCGGCTCCGCATCGTAGAGCACGCAGGCCACGTGATGGCCCTCTCCCACGTTGACCCACGGCGGCGGCGACTGGCACCGTGGCTGCGCGAACGCACATCGAGGGGCGAACCGGCACCCCGGGGGCGGCGCGCCGTAGTCGGGGATCATCCCGTCGATCCCTCGCGGCACGCCTTCGCCGGTGAGTTTGGGCACCGACGCCAGCAATCCTTGCGTGTACGGGTGCTTGGGGCCGCGAAAGAAATCGGCTGTGCGTCCTTCCTCCGCGATGCTGCCCGCATACATGACGTAGACGCGGTCGGTCGTCTCCCGTACCACGCCCAGGTTATGCGTGATCAGCAGCACCGAGATGCCTTTGGCCTCCACCAGGCTGCGCATCAGGCGCAGGATCTGCTCCTGGATCGTCACGTCCAGGGCAGTCCCCGGCTCGTCCGCGATGATCAGGTCGGGGTGATTCACCAGCGCCATAGCGATGAGCACGCGCTGCCTCATCCCGCCGCTCAATTGGACCGGATACGTCCGCATGATACGTTCCGGATCCGGCAGGGCGACCTCATGCAGAATCGCCAGCGCCTTCTCCTCGGCCGCGCCGGCGGATAGACGGCGCGCTCCATCTCGCCCAGGGCCTCTCCGGATGACTTCCAGGAGTTGATCGCCCACGGTGAACACCGGATTCAGCGAAGCCATCGGGTCCTGGAAGATCATGGTGATCCGCCGGCCGCGAAGTTCGCGCAGCTCGTGGGCCGGATCTGCCAGCAGGTTGCGCCCGCCGAACCAGATCTCGCCGCGCACCCGGACGTTTGGTCCACGCAGCAGGCCGAGCACCGCCTTGACCGTCAGCGACTTGCCGCAGCCCGTCTCGCCGACGAGTCCCACCTTTTCCCCCCGCCTCACCTCGAGGTTGACGCCGTTGAGGACGTGGGTGGTCCCGCGAAACCCGGTGAACTCGACGTGCAGATCGCGGATGCGCAGCAGAGGATCCCCCGTGTTCACGGCTAGACCTCTACCCCGAAGACATCCCGGAGACCGTCGCCGAACAGGTTGAATCCCAGGACGATCAGGAGGATGCCCAGACCGGGAAAGACGGAGATCCACCATAGATCCGGCATGTATTTTGCGCCGTCGGCCACCATCGTGCCCAGGTCGGGATCGGGCGGCTGCACCCCCAACCCCAGGTACGAGAGGCTGCTCCCGATCAGGATCACGAAGGCCATGTCGAGGGTCATCTTCGTCAGGATCGCCGGCAGGCAGTTGGGCAGCAATTCCCGCAGCAGAATGTGCGCCGGGGAGGCGCCCACGACTTCGGCCGCCTGCACGTAGGCCTCCTGCCGTAGCGACGACACCAGACTGTAGACGAGCCGCGTGTACCAGGGCCACCACATCACAGAGACCGCCAGCATCGCATTCTGCAAGTTCGGCTCGAGCACCGCCATGATCGCCAGCGCCAGCGCGAGCGGCGGAATCGAGAGGAACACGTCCGTGACCCGCATGATCACCGTTTCCGGCCACCCGCGGAAATACCCGGCCGCCAGGCCGAGCGCGACGCCGACCGGAACCGCGAGAGAGAGGACGACCAGACCGAGGAGCAGCGAGAATCGATAGCCGAAGATCACGCGCGTGAAGATGTCCCGCCCGATCGTGTCCGTGCCAAAGAGATAGGGC
>JAIBHM010000079.1 GCA_020028535.1 Armatimonadota bacterium
CCGCCAGCGCTCGATGATCTTCCCCACGCCGCGCAGATCTGACGCTACCGCGTCAGGACTGATCGACTCAAGGGATGTCGGCGCGCCCGGCGCGTGAATCATCGTGACGAGAATCGATCGCATCCCTGCAGTCTGCGCGCCGGTGACATCCGCCGCAAGATTGTCTCCCACCATCACAATTTCGTCGGGTGGGATCTTCCATTCCCGAAGCACGACCTGGAAGATGCGCGGGTCGGGTTTCACCCGTCCCACTGCGGCCGAGGAGACGATCGGCTCGAGGTAGGAGGCAAAGAGCATTCTCCGGCAGCACTCCACCACGAAGTAGTGCGATGACGCGTTGGAGATCAGCGCGATGCGCAGCCCCTGCTCGTGCAACCGGCTCAGCACCTCCCCGGCCCCTGGAAGCGGCCGCACCGATTCCAGTTCGAACGTGAAGAATGCGCTCTCCGCGTCTGCGAGAAATGCCGCATCGGTAGGCAGGCCAAATCGTTCGAGGGCCGCGCCGATCGCCTCACCCGCGGTCACTTCCTCGGTGCCCTTCCGGCCCGCCCACAGCGCTCGCCGTTCCGCGATCAGCATCTCAACGAAACTCTCCGGGACCGCGTGGCCACCCGCCCGCAGCCAGTGCAATAGTGCCCTCGAGTTGGGCTCTTCAAAATCCCCCTGAGTGATCAACGTGCCTCCCAGGTCGAAAATCACCCCGCGGATCATGGTGTTGGCGCGGGCAGTTCGTCCGGAGGGCGGACGTGCCGGAACTGCGCGTACAGCAAGAGATCGTAGACGATTTTCAGCGCACCGCCGAGCACAAAGGGAAGTCCGAGGGCGACGACCTGCATGGCGTAACCCGCGATCACGGGCGTGACGGCCTGGGCGGCATTGCGCACGACGTTGGTGAATGCCGCGGCGGCGTTGCGCTCATCGGGGTCCACGACGGCCATCGTATAGCTTTGCCGCGCGGGGACGTCCATCTGGGACAGGGCGTGCCGGGCCAGCAGCAGGACGATGGCGACGGGCAGCGAGGGCGCCGCGGGGATCAGCATCAGCAGCACATTGCTGGGCAGGTGTGTGAAGACCATCGTGTTGATGAGGCCGATGCGGTCGGCGAGCCGCGTGGCGGCCATGAACGAACCTGCCTGCAGCAGACCGACACCAAGGAAGATCGGTCCGAGCACTTCCGGTCCCGCGCCCCAGCGCAGGTGGAACCAGAACGCGATCAGGCTCTGGACGACGAAGCCGCCCCCGAGCGAGTCGAGGCTGAAGAGCGCGGCCAGGCGCAGCACGCTGGACCGGGAGCGACGCAGGCCGCCGGAGCGGCCGGTGCGGTCGGGACGCGCGATCTCAACGCGGTCCGACAGGCGTGTAAAGAGGAGGAGGGCGATGAAAGCAAGCGCGGCGTAGAGGACAAACATCGCGCGCAGCGCAAGCTCGGAAGACCACCCGAGCCAGGCTTCCAGGAGCGCAGGCAAACCCGCCCCCAGAGCGCCCGCGGCTCCCGCCAGCGCCCCGACGGTGTTGTACCATCCGAAGACGGTGTTCCGGCGCGCGAGCGGCACGGTTTGTGGAAGCATCGCCTGCTCGAGCGAAAGAAACGGTCCGACTTCTCCGGAAGTGGCGCCCACTGTTCCTGTCAGTGAGGCGAGGATGAGCAGCGGGTACTTCGTGGTGATGGCGAAGGCTGCCCCGGATGCCGCCATCAGCAACGCGCTCAGCATGAGCATCGGCCGGCGGCCGATACGATCGGCGGCAAACGAAAACGCCAGCGTGAGTGCGGCGGATCCGGTCAGGGTGGCGGTGAGGACCGCGCCGACCTGCCACGGCGCGAACCCGACCTGCTCCAGGTAGACTCCCAGGAGCACGCTGAGGTAGCCATAGGCGAACGTCCTCACGGCCCGGGCCGTGAGGATGAGCCCTGCGTCGCTACTGACCCAGCTCACGCCTCAGGCGGCTGCATCAACTTCAAGATGTTGCCATCCGGATCCTCAAAGGCGATCACGGCGCCCCAGTCGGCTCGGAAGATCGAGCCGATAAATCGCACACCCACAATCCTCAGACGGTCAACGTCTTCATCGATGTTGGTGGAGCGCAAGGTGAGGGTCGCCCCCGCCTTTGCGCCACCCGCATCCCTCGGCACGGCGGGGACGGGCGCGCCGCCGGTTGAGTGCAGACCCATCCGCACACCGCCGACGTCGAGCGCGGCCCAGTGGCCGTCGTTGTACGTCACCTTGAGGCCGAGCAGATCGCCATAGAAACGGATTGCCCGCTCCATGTCCGCAACGTACACGTACACGTCCTGCACACCGACGATCATCGTCGTCTCACCTCGGCACGCGAAAACTCATCCCTTCCTGTCCCGGGATCAATTCAAACGGCATCGGTCCGTTTCGCCGGGCGTCATCCATGAGGTCATCCAGCATGTCATCGCTGTGGCTGGGGTCGTGATGAAAGGTCACCAGCCGGTGGACGCCGGCGAGGGCGGCGAAGCGGATCGTCTGACGGATGGAGCTGTGCCCCCAGCCCGGCCGCTCCTCATACTCGGCGTCGGTGTACTGCGAGTCATGGATGAGCAGGTCGGCATCCTTCGCCAGGTCGAACCCCGACGTCCACTCCGGTGCGACAGGGAAAGAGCGCGCGCCCAACGCCGGCTCGTGGTCCGGCAGATAGACCACGGCCGCGCCGTACTCCACAATGCGATACCCGACCGTGGGGCCCGGGTGGCATACCAGCCCGCAGGAGATGCGCACCGAGTCCACGGTGAAACCTTCAATCGATACATCGTGCAGGGATATCTTGCTGGGGAGGTCCCGCAGCCGCACCGGAAAGAGCGGTGGGGAGAGGTATTTGGTCAGCCGCGTCCGCAGGTCATGGGTCGTCGACGGCGGACCCCACACGTGCACTTCCAGGTCGGGACGCTGCAGCGGGTCGAAGAACCCGAAGCCCTGGATGTGGTCCATGTGCAGATGCGAGAGCAGGATGTGCAGGCGGCGGGTCTCGTTTCCGATGGCGGCGCCGAGCCGGCGGATGCCGGTCCCCGCGTCCAGCACGATCAGGCTGCCGTCCTCCGTCCGCACCTCGACGCACGATGTGTTGCCGCCGTAACGCACCGTTTCCGGGCCGGCGCTCGGCAGCGACCCGCGCGTACCCCACAGCGTGATCTTCATTTCGCGTTCACGTCCCAGAAGATGGCAGCGGCGCCGAGCAGGCGCTGCCCCTGGCCCTGCAGTGGGAAGGCGATGACATCGATTTTCCGGGGCACGCCGTCCAAACCCACGATTCGCACTGCCCTGCGGGCGGGCTGCCGCATCTTGAGGGCCGCCACAAGCGGAAGCGCGTCCGGAGGGAGCGGCCGGCCGTCGTCATCCGTCGGCCTGAAGATGGTGGCCCATTTGGCCATCGGCATCTCGCCCGCCTCATCGAACTGCACTCCCAGCAGCGCCTCGGCCGGCTCGTTGTAGAAGAGCAGCGTTCCCGCAGGATCGACCACGAAGATTGGCATGCTGAGGTAGCTCGCCAGCTGCCGCATCAGGATGATCTCGATCTCTTTCTGCGCCATGCCCGCCCCCGATCAGGTCTGCGGCGAAGTATTCGCCGGGCGGACCTCACCCCTTTTGCGGGTGGCTGTTGACACCGACGGCCGAAGGTGGGTAGAATTGTCCTAGTGTGTCCTACTGACGCTAGGACAATCCCACCCATGCGGGTGCGCCGCGACGGGCCGCTGCCGATCGCCAGGCAGATCGCCGACCAGCTCGTGGCGTTGATCCGCTCAGGTTCGCTGCATCCCGGGGGCCGGCTGCCGCCTGTGCGGGTCCTCGCCGGCTTTCTGCGTGTCAACCGCAACACGGTGGCCAAAGTCTACCTGGCTCTGGAACGCGACGGATGGCTGGCGACGACACAAGGGCGGGGGACCTTCGTGACCGAGAGTCCACCGTACGGCACCGGGGCGGAGCTGGCTCCCCTCCTCGATCGGCTGCTGGACGAGGCCGCCGCGCGCGGGGTGTCTGAAGAGGAAGTAGGGCGCCTGGTCGCCTCACGCGCTGCGGCGCGGGCGAACGGAGCGGGGCCCCGGGTGGGCTTCGTAGAGTGCAACCAGTCTGATCTCGCCTACTTCTCGCGGCAACTCAGCGCCAAATTGGGGCATCCGCTCATTCCGGTATTGCTGTCTGAGCTCTCTGAGAAAGAGCGGGGGCTCGATCTCGTCGCCACGACGTTGTTCCACGTGGAGGAGGTCCGCCGGCTGCTGCCGCGCCACGAGGTGGTGGGACTGATGGCCGCGCCGGACTTCAGCACGCTGGATGAGGTGGCGCACCTGCCCGCGAATGCGCGCATCGCGTTGGTGTGCGCGACGCATGAGGGCGTACAGAGCAAGGAACGATCGATCCGGGCCGTCGGCATCAGGCGAGCGCGCCTGGCCACGGCGACCCTGCAGCAGGCCGAGCGGTTGCGGAGCGTCTTGACGGGCGCAGATGTCGTCCTCGCCTCGCCTAAAGTACTCGAACGAATCGCAAAGGATGTTCCCTCGCGCGCGCGGGTTATTCCGTTCGGCAGCGTGCTCGGCGACGGAGCCGTCTCGCTTCTGGCCGAACGCATCCGTGCCTGGAAGAGGAAACCCCGCTCGGAATCCACCAAAGCGAGGAGGCTCTCCCGATGAAGAAGCTGCGTGTGGCCGTCCTGATGGGAGGTCCGTCGCCTGAGCGGGACGTCTCCGTCTCGACGGGTCGCCAGATCGTCACCGCCCTCGACCCGGAGCGGTACAGCGTCCTCCCGGTGGAGATTACTAAAGAAGGCAAGTGGCTGCCCAGACCGGACATGCTGGAGCTCCCCGCCGGCGGCACAGGGTCGAAACAACGGGGAAATCCAGGCGGCGCCATCGCGCACGGGCGAAGCGGTGACATCGCTCCGACGACGTATGACAGGTTTGTCGAGCGGGAACAGGTCGACGTCGCGTTTATCGCCATGCACGGTCCGTTTGGGGAGGATGGTACGATGCAGGGGCTGCTGGAGCTCCTCGGAATCCCCTATACGGGCTCGGGCGTCCTGGCGAGCGCTCTGGCGATGGACAAACTCCGCAGCCGCCAGATCTTCGAGTGGCACCGCATTCCCGTGCCCGCCTATCTCAGCGTCACCGCCGACGTATGGCGCGACCGCGGTCACGTCCACCAGCAGGTTGGAAAGGCCCTGGGCTATCCCTGTGTCGTCAAGCCGAATGCCGTGGGCAGCAGTATCGGCGTCTCGCTCGTGCGCGATGCGTCCCGGCTGGATCCCGCCATTGAGAAGGCGTTTGCGTACGGTCCCATTGTGCTGATCGAAGAGTACATCGCCGGGACCGAGATCACGTGCGGGATCGTCGATGATCCCGCGACCGGCCGGCCGCACGCGCTGCCGTTGATCGAGATCGTCCCGCACGCGGACTTCTACGACTACGATGCCAAGTACGCCACGGGAGGGAGCGACCACCTCATTCCCGCGCGTGTGAGCGACGAGGTTGCCGCCCGCGCTCAGGCCATCGCGGTGCGCGCGTACCAGGCCCTGGGATGTGAGGGCATGGGCCGCGTCGACATGATCGCGCGAGCGGGCGACATCGTCGTGCTGGAGATCAACACGATCCCCGGCATGACCGCCACGAGCCTGCTGCCGGATGCGGCCCGGGCCGCTGGAATTCCCTTCGCCGAACTCCTCGATCGGATCGTCAGGAATGCCATGCGCCGCGCAGACGCACGTCCGCCCGTTACCCCGCCAACGTCGTAGATAGGACAGGAGCACTTCGCTCCTCCGAGAAGTCAGTTTCGGCATGGAGCGCAACGGATTCGTGAAGTCCCATGCCCTGGGGAACGATTACATCGTCGTCGATCCCGGGGCACTCTCGTTTCCGCTCGCGCCGCAAGCGATCCGCATGATCTGTGACCGCCATCGGGGCGTCGGCTCGGACGGCATCCTCGCCCATGTTCCATCGGATCGCGCAGACTTCGGGCTGCGCATCTACAATCCAGACGGCAGCGAGGCGGAGAAGAGCGGCAACGGGCTGCGCATCTTTGCCCGCTATCTGCACGATCATGGGTTGGCCAAGGCCCGAGAGTTTCGGATCGAGACGCCGGGCGGTATTGTGAACGTTGCGCTCCGCCTGAAGGGCCGGGAGGTCGAGGACATCACGATCGACATGGGCGCGGCCACATTCCAGAGCGCCCAGATTCCCGTGGCCGGCCCCAGCCGCGAGGTCGTGGACGAAGCGATCGAAGTGGACGGAGATCCCCTCGTGTTCACCGCGGTCTCGGTCGGCAACCCTCATTGCGTGGTGTTCGTGCCCGACCTTTCGCAGGTCGATCTGCACCGTCTGGGTCCCAAATTGGAACGGCATCGGGTCTTCCCGAACCGCACCAACGTCCAGTTTGCAGAAGTGAAGTCGCGTAACCGGGTGACGATCCTGATCTGGGAGCGGGGCGCGGGGGAAACGATGGCCTCCGGCAGCAGCGCATGTGCAGTCGCCGCGGCCGCGGTCAGGAAGCAACTGGCAGACCGTGAGCTGACCATCACCATGCCGGGCGGCGACCTGCAGATCTCCGTCGCGCTCGACTGGTCCATCCGCATGGCGGGGCCCGCGGTGGAGGTGTACACCGGCGTGCTCAGCGAAGGCTTCGTGCGCGCCCTGGCGGCAGCGTGAAAAAAATCCTCTACGTCATTCTCGACGGGCTGGGCGATCGGCCGGTCCCCCAACTCGGCGGCCGGACGCCCCTGGAGGCCGCCGCGAAGCCCAATCTCGACCGGCTCGCCGATACCGGCCGTCAGGGTACCGTCATCACCGTGGGCAGGGGCATTGCCCCCGAATCTGACGTGGCCGTGATGGCAATTCTCGGCTACGATCCGCTCCGCTTCCATGCCGGCCGCGGTCCGCTCGAAGCCATGGGAGCAGGGCTGCCTTTCCGTGACGGCGATCTGGCGCTCCGCGGGAACTTCGCATCGGTGGGCGAGGGATGGACTATCATCGACCGGCGCGTCGGCCGCAATCTCACCCAGAAGGAGGCGCAAGCCCTGGCGGAAGCGGTGAACGCTGAAGTGCGGCTGCGGCAGGGACCGGTCGACACGACCGTGCGGGCCACGATCGGCCACCGCTGCGCTGTGGTCATGTACCCACGTGAGGGGAGTCTGTCCGCCAAGATCTCCAACACCGACCCCGCGTATGGGCGCCTGGAAGGACTCGGCGTGGCCAAAGCGGAGGCGGGCAACGAGGTGGAGGAATGCAAGCCCCTCGATGACTCGCCGGAAGCATGGATTTCGGCCGAACTGGTCAATGAGTTCACGCGCAAATGCCGCGAAATCATGGATGCTCATCCCGTCAACCGGCGCCGCCGTGCGGAGGGGAAGTTGCCGTGCAACATCATCCTCCTGCGGGATGCGGGAGATCATCTGCCCAAGGCTCCACCGATCAAGGAACGCTTTGGGATTGAGTTCGGCTGTTTTGTGGAGATGCCGGTAGAGCGCGGCATCGCGACGCTGCTCGGGATGAGTGTGGTGGAGGTGCCTCCCAGCGCCGGCGACCACGAGTCCGCCTATCGCACGTGGGCGCGCCGCGCCGCGGACGAGATCAAGCGGCACGGTGGTCTCTACCTGCATCTCAAAGGACCCGACGAGCCCGGCCACGATGGAGACTGCGACGCGAAGCGTGACATCATCGCCCTCATCGATCGCGCGTTCTTCGGCGAATTGCTGCCCCGGATCACGCTGGACGACGTCATTCTGGCCGTGACCGCGGATCACGCTACGCC
>JAIBHM010000080.1 GCA_020028535.1 Armatimonadota bacterium
GTCCATGATCACATGCATCAGCTCGGGGTCGCGGCGGCAGACATGCACGAAATTCTCTACGCCGATGGCGAACGTGTCGCCGTCCCCTGCCAGCGAGATCACCTTGAGGTCAGGGTTGGCCATCTTCGCGCCCAGCGCGTACGCGAGCGCTCCCCCGTGGGTGCCGTGGAACGCGTTGCCGTTCAGGTAGTTGCGGATCTGCCCGGAACAGCCGATGCCCCCAACCATCAGGATCTCGAACGGCGTGATCTCCAGCTTGGTCAGGGCCATCTTCAGCGCTGCCAGCACGCCGAAGTCTCCGCACCCGGGGCACCACTGGATGCGGTGCCGCGGGACGGCGTTCTCGTCCCACACCTTTGCCGAAACTTTTTGCGGCGTCTTCGGCTTTGCCTCAGCCATGTCGATCCTCTAATCTCCTTCCGACACTTTCACCGGCACAGGGCGGTCGGTGATGCGCACCGTGCTCAGGCCCTGCCGCAGGATTGCCTCAACGCCTTCGACGATGTCCGCCAGGTAGAGCGGCAGGCCATTGTACTTCACGATCCGGCGCACCGGGACCAGGCAGTAGGTCTGCACGACGTCCGCAAACTGCCCGGTAATGTTCTGCTCGACCGCGATCACCGTGCTGGCCTTTTCCAACAGCGGCTTCGCCGCCTCGGTGTTGAACGGCCACAGGTGCGTAAAGTGCATCAGGGCCACGTCGATGCCCTGCTCCTGCAGCGTCTGCTGCGCGTGGAGCAAGACAGGCCGCATGCTCCCCCAGCCCACCAGCACCGGCTTGCCGTCGACTTTCCCGAAGACCTGCGGCGGGCGGCCGTCTTCCTTGAGATACGTCTCCATCTTGCGCAGGCGTTTGTCCACCTGGGCTTTGCGGATGAGCGGGTCGGTGCTGACAAAACCGCGCTCGTCATGCTCCGAGCCCGTGATCTTGAAGACGGCGCCGACCGTGCCGGGGATCAGCCTCGGCGAGATTCCGCGGTCGGTCACCACGTAACGCTTGTACGCGCCGTCGCGGCGGAGATCGTCCTCGGTGACCAGCGTGGACCGGTCGATCGCAGCGTCCTTGAGGAAGAACGATTCGGGCATGGTCTTGCGGCCTTCGGAGAGGTTCAGATCGGTCAGGAAGAACACCGGGCATTGGTACTTATCTGCCAGGTGGTGCGCCTCGATCATCATGGTGTAACAATCTTCCTGGCTGCCCGGGGCGAGCACGATGCGCGGGATCTCGCCGTGACCGCCGTAGACCGAGAGAAACAGGTCTCCCTGCTCACTCTTCGTCGGCATCCCGGTGCTGGGCCCTGCGCGCTGCGTGTCCACGATCACCATCGGCGTCTCGGTCATGCCGGAGGTGCCGAACTCCTCGACCTTGAGCGAGAGCCCCGGTCCAGACGTGCCGACCATGCTGCGAACACCCACCAGCGCGGCGCCGATCGCCGCCCGGATGGATTCGCGCTCGTTCTGCCCCTGCAGCGCCCGGCCGCCGTACTTGGGAAGATGCTCCTCCATGAACTCGAGGATCGCGGACGCGGGGGTGATCGGATATCCTGCGTAGAACCGGCAGCCCGCCTGGATGGCCCCGATGGCCAGCGCCTCGTTCCCGGTGATGAGGATCAGCGGTTCCTTGACCTGCCGGGGTTCCAGCCGATAGCCGACATCGACCCATCCCTTCGCACCGAGCACCGTCTCGACCACTTCGAGTCCGCGCCGCGCGGCGCGGATGTTCAGATCGACGATCTCCTGCCCCTTGCGCAAGAACCGCTCTTCAATCAACGCCCGAAAGTGGCTGCCCGTGGGGTCGAACTCGAGCATGCGGAACAGCGCGCCGACCATGACGATGTTCTTGACGACGTCCTTCTTCAATTCATCCCGCGCGATGTTGCGCGCGGGGATGGGGAACACCTTGACGCCCCGGCGCTCCAACTCGCTCGTGTCCACCTCGGCGGTGCTGCTGTCATAGATGAGGATGCCGGCCTTGCGGAGATCCTTGCCGTGACGGAGGATGGTGTCTCGGTTGGGCTGGACTTTCGCGTCCGGGTTGGTGTCGTAGTCGAGGGCGATCAAGATATCGACGGTGCGATCGCCCCACGAGGTCGCCGGCGCCTCGGTGATGAGCATGGGGTCGTATTGATGCGCGCCGTAGATGGTCGACGCGTAGCCGCGTTCCATCGCCAGCACCTGCAGGCCGGCGCGCGTGAAAATGCGTCCCAGCACGTCCGTCACCGTCACCACGCCGTCGCGGAGCTGGACACCGCCGACGAGGACCTTCAGGTTATTAACGATCACGCGTTCTTCCCTTCCCCACAGAAGAATAATGGCCCCACAGAAAGGCCCTTCACATCATACCATATGGGCCAATCCGGTCAAAACCGCCGCCGGAAGGCGCAGGGAACGCATTCCGCAAAGAGAAATCGGCGAGGCGTGGAACTGCGCCAGCGGTACGAGGAAGACCTCACCCTCGTTCGCGGCGTGCTGGGTTGGTCGGCTCTTCTCGCGCTTCTGGCTTTCCTCGCGCTCCTGCCGGTCCTGGCCCCAGGGTACTTCCTTTATACTGCCTCCCTCGTCGCCGTCCACGTCGTCATCGCCGTCGGCCTGAACCTCCTCGTCGGCTACACCGGACAGATCTCGCTGGGGCATGCCGGATTCGTCGCCGTCGGCGCGTACGCCGCGGGAGTCCTGGCCACGCGGCTCCACGTGCCGTGGCCGGGGGCGATGCTCGGCGGAGGGATCGCGGCGGCGTTTTTCGGCTTCCTGGTCGGCATTCCCGCGCTGCGTTTGACCGGTCCCTATCTCACTATCGCCACGCTCGGCTTCGGCATCGCGGTAAACCAGGTCCTCACCAACTGGGAACAGTTATCCGGGGGCAGAACCGGGCTGTTCCTGCCGAAGCTGGCAATCGCCGGAGTGCGCCTGCGCGATCATCACATTTACTACCTTTTCGCAGGGCTGGCTGCCGCGCTCGTCTGGATCGCGACCAACCTCGTGCGCTCGCATGTCGGGCGGGCGTTTGTGGCGATCCGCGACAGCGACATCGCGGCGGAAGTCATGGGCGTCAACCTCACCGTGTACAAGACCCTGGCATTTGCGGTGAGCGCCTTCTACGCAGGGATCGGAGGGGCGATGTTGGCCTACCTGCTGGGCTATCTCGAGCCTCAACTCTTCACGTTGTTCGAATCGATCTACTACTTCAGCATGATCGTCATCGGAGGGCTGGGCACGATCCCGGGCTCGATCCTCGGCGCGATTCTGCTCACCATTCTCCCGCAGCAGCTGGCGGGTCTGAAGCAATACCTTCCGCTCGTCTACGGCGCGACGATCGTGCTGGTCATGGCCGTCGAACCCCTCGGAATCTACGGGCGGTGGCTCCGGATCAAGCTATGGTTCAAGACATGGCCCTTCTAGTCCAGTACGTCGTCGTCGGGCTCGCGGTCGGCAGCCTGTACGCTCTCGTCGCGCTCGGGATCGTGCTGTTGTACCGCACGTCGCGGATCCTCAACTTCGCGCACGGTGACTTGGCCACGTTTGGCACGTTCATTGCCTTCGCGCTGTTGACCGCGTGGCGCTGGCCGTTCGCGGCGGCTTCACTGGGAAGCTTGCTCACCACGGCGGTAGTCGGCGCCGCCTTCTTCTTCCTCGTGATCCGGCCGGCGAAGGAGTCCACCCTGCTAGGCAAGATCGTGATCACGCTCGGCCTCGCGCTCGTGTTGCAGGGGGCCACCGTGATCCTCTGGGGGACCGGAACGAAGATCCTCCCCTTCCCGCTGTCGGACATCAAGGTCTACCGCCTCGGGCAGGTCGTGGTGAGTCAGATCAGCGTGGGAAGCTTCGCCGTCGGGCTGGCGCTGATGGGGGCGCTCTACGTCCTGGTGCAACACACGCGTGTCGGGTTGGCGATGCGCGCGGTGTCACAGGATACCGTGGCCGCCCAGGTGCTAGGCATTCCTGTGAAGCAGATCTTCGCGCTGACCTGGGGGCTCGCGTCTGCGCTGGGGGCGGCCGCCGGCATCCTGCTGGCCCCGGCTACGCTGCTGGATCCCTACATGATGCTGGATCCTTTTCTCAAGGGCTTCGCGGCCGCTGTCCTGGGCGGGATCGACAGCATGCCCGGGGCGGCGGTGGGCGGCCTCTTACTTGGGGTGCTGGAGGCACTCTTTGGCGGCTACGTCTCGGTCAAGTTCAAGACAACGCTGGCCTTCCTGATCATCATCGCGGTGCTCGTTGTGCGTCCCGAAGGCCTGCTGGGCAGGGAGTACAAGCGGCGCGTGTAACTAGTCGGATACATCCGTAGTGGAGGGGTGAGGGCATGAGACTGGCAAGGATTGGGGTGATTCTGTCGCTGCTCGTGCTCGCCGCGACGGCCACCGTGGCCCAACCGCAGGAGCGCGGCGTGACCGACACCGAGATCGTCATCGGCAGTTCCCAGCCACTCTCCGGCCCGGCCGCCTTCTGGGGCCAGGGTGTCGGAGGCGGCATGGATGCCTACTTGAAGGTCATCAACGACCAGGGCGGTATCAACGGCCGAAAGATCCGCCTGATCCTGCGCGACGACGGCTACCTGCCGCCTCGCGCGGTAGCGAACGTCCGCGAACTGGTTGAACGTGAGCGCGTCTTCGCCATCGTCAGCCTGATCGGATCCGCCAACACGTTTGCCGTTCGCGATTACGTGATCGAGAACCAGCTGCTCTGGATCACGCCGACCGCCGACGCGAATATGTGGGCGGGCTTCAAAGACAAGAAGTATCTCTTCGTGGCCTACCCGGGCTACGTCGATGAGGGCCGCATCCTCACGGTATACGGCGCGCGCCAGATGGGCGCCAAGTCCGTCGCGGTCTTCTACCAGAATGACCTCTATGGCCAGAAGGGTCTGGTTGGAGTCAAGCGGGGCGTAGCAGAAGCGAGGATCAAGCTCGCAACCGCGGTATCATACGAAGTCACAGACCGCGACGTGTCAGCCCACGCGCTTAAGCTGCGCCAGTCCGGTGCGGACACCGTAATTCTCTACGCTCTGCCGACTGCGGGGGCTTTGATCGTGCGTGAGATGGCGAAGATCGGGTACACGCCAAAGCTGCTGTCCAGTTTCACCCTTGCCGACCCCATCATGTTCCAGCTGGCGGGGGAGGCCTGGAACGGTGTCACGCTCACAGCATTCTTCCCGGTCCCGGGCACAGATGCGAAGGTGGATGCCATGCTGGAGACGTTGATCAAGACCAACCCGCAGCTGCGGGCGAGCCCATTCAACGCGCTCGCCGGAGTGGCATTCCTGGAGCCGTTCGTTGAGGCACTGCGGCGGACCGGCCCGAACGTCACCAAGGATGGCGTCGTCCGCGCGTTCGAATCGCTTCGGAACTGGGACGGAGAAGTCATCCGCGGCGTCACTTTTGGCGCCAACCGGCGGCAGGGAATCAACAGGATCTACATCGTCAGGTCCGAAGGCGGCCAGTACAAGAAACTCACCGACTGGATCGAGTACCCGGTCGGCTTCTAAATGTTGGCGGGGATGTTGGCGGGAGGTGGGTTCTGGGCCCACTCTCCCGCCGATCTGTTAGAGGCTTGAATGGCCGACGCCGTCCCCCATGAAACTGTCTCCGCCTTCCTTTCGATCGAGCATCTCTCCATCGCGTTCGGCGGCATCGTGGCGCTGGACAGTCTCAACCTGCAGGTGCCGCGGGGTGCGCTGATCTCGGTCATCGGCCCCAACGGCGCAGGCAAGACCACGCTCTTCAATTGCATCACCGGCCTGTATCGTCCTGACCGTGGGCGCGTTCGCCTCGATGGCCGCGATGTCGTTGGGATGAAACCAGATGGTGTCGCCCGCCTCGGGGTCGCGCGGACCTTTCAGAACATCGAGCTGTTCTTGCGGATGACCGCGCTGCAGAACCTACTGCTCGGCCGGCACCTCCACTTCCGTGCGGGATTCTTCGCTGCCGCGCTCGGCACGTCCAGGTGGCGACGCGAAGAGGTTCACCACCGCGAGCGCGCCGAGCAGATCCTCGACTTCCTCGACCTCCAGGAAGCGCGCGACCGGCGCGTCAGCGACCTGCCGCTCGGCCGCCAGCGCCTCGTGGAACTGGGACGCGCGCTGGCCACCGGCCCGAAACTCCTGTTGCTGGACGAGCCCTCTTCCGGCATGACCGCCGAGGAAAAGGCCGACCTCGTCTTCAGGATCAAAGACATCCGGGAGGAAATGGGCATCACCGTTATCCTCGTTGAGCATGACTTGAAGCTCGTGATGGGTATCTCCGATTGGGTCGCCGTCCTCGATCACGGCGTGAAGATCGCGCAGGGGAGTACCGCCGAGGTCCAGACTAATCCGGATGTGATTCGAGCCTACCTCGGTGAGCCCGAAGGCTGGACCTCGGCGGGGCAGGTAGGCACACCTACGTTCAATGGCTGAGCTCAACCCCTTGCTCAAAGTCCACAATGTCGAGACCGCGTACTACGGGCGGCTTACGGTCCTGCGCGGAGTGTCGCTGGAGGTGCCGGACGGCCGGATTGTCGCGCTGCTCGGGAGCAACGGGGCGGGCAAGACGACACTGCTGCGGACGATCATGGGGCTCATCTCAGACCAACCGGAGAAAGGGACGGTCGAGTTCGCTGGCCGCCGGCTGAACGGGATGGATCCGGAGGACGTTGCCGCGCTCGGCATCGGGTACGTCATCGAGGGGCGGGGGATCTTCCCCGAGCTCAGCGTTCACGAAAACCTCCAGCTCGGGACGTACCGCCGGCGTGGAGCCGGGGTGCGCGCAGACTTCGACCGAGTCCATGGGTTGTTCCCCATCTTACGTGAGCGCCAGGGGCAACTCGCGGGCACCCTATCCGGAGGCGAACAGCAAATGCTGGCCATCGGCCGGGCGCTGCTCATGCGGCCGCGCCTCTTGATGCTCGATGAACCGTCGCTGGGGCTTGCGCCGATGCTGGTCCGGGAGATTTTCCGCGCCATCGCGGGGATCAACCGGGACGGCACCGCGATCCTGCTCGTCGAGCAAAACGCGCGTATGGCGCTCTCCATCGCGCACACCGGTTACGTACTGGAAAGCGGACGACTTGTGCTGGAAGGATCGGCCCAGGACCTGGCGGAGAACCCCAACGTGCAAGAGCTCTACCTGGGTGTCACGCGCGAACCTTCCATTAAAGGATGGAAGCGCTACAAGGTCCGGAGGCGCTGGGCTTAGCTCCGTGCCCGCTGCAGTGCAGCTAGCAGCGCCTCCGGCTCGTCCGTCCCGATGCGGAATCTCTTGCCGCTGCGGAGCGTCACCTCCACCGCCTCTAGACCGGACACGTTGTAGACCCAGTAGCGCCCCACCCAGCGAATTCCCCATCCCACGTACCAGGGGTTACGCACGGCACGGACGGAGGCGATGTCCCGCAGCGGCCACCGCCACCGGGGGAAGCCCGGGCCGAACCAGATCGTCAGCGCGCCCTCCCGCAGTTCGACCGTGAGCCGGGAGAAGACGAGAGCAAGCAGGACGAATAGCGCAAGCGCTGCCCACTCCGCCGGCGCAATGCCGCCGGAGCCGAACGCAACGACCACAATGAGGAGCATGGCTCCGAGAAGGGCAAGGACGAGATACCCAACCTGCGTGTGGCGGTAGGGCAGCAAGGCGGAGACGAACTCCAGTCAGTCGTGGTACAGGCCGGCGATCAACTCTGCGAACTTCTCGCAAACGACCTTGCGCTTTACTTTCATCGTCGGCGTGACTTCGCCGTCTTCGTGGTACAGGCGCTTCGGCAGCAGCGCGAACTTCTTCGGTGCGGTTGACCTGATCTACCTCCGCCGCGATGAGCTTGCGCACATCGGGACTCTGCGTCAGATCGGTGTAGGTCGTAAACGACACATGGTGCTCCTGCGCCCACTTGCTGACGTTGTCTTCGTCGAGCACGATCAGCGCGACCAGGTACTTCTTCCCATCGCCGATCACTACCGCGTCGTTGATGAAAGGGCTGAACTTGAGCTTGTTCTCGATGTATTGCGGGGCGATGTTTTTCCCGTAGGCGTTGATGAAAATGTCCTTCTTGCGGTCGGTGATCTTCAGATTCCCTTCCGCATCGAACTCCCCCACGTCGCCGCTGTGCAACCAGCCGTCGATGATCGTCCTCGCGGTGAGCTCCGGGTCTTTGAAGTATCCTTGAAAGACACCCGGGCTGCGCACGAGGATCTCCCCGTCCTCATCGACCCGCACCTCGATCCCGCCGATCGGCTTTCCCACGGTGCCCAGTTTCACGTCGCCGACCGGGTGAGCGGTTGTCAGACCTGAGCCTTCCGTCTGCCCGTAGATCTCCCGGATCTCGACGCCGATTCCCCAAAAAAACCGCAGCACGTCGGGCGAAATCGGCGCCGCAGCTGACAGCGCGACGCGCGCCCGATCCAGCCCGATCCGGTGGCAGAGCGGCGCCAGGACGGCCGCTCTCGCCACTGCGTATGCAGCCCGGAGCCAGAACGGCACCGGCCTCCGCTCCAATCTGGCTGCGGCGTAGGCCCCGCCGATTCGGGTGGCGAGCGCGAAGGCCACGCGTTTGGGCAGGTCGGCCTCCTTCATGCCCAGCACGATGCCGGAGTGCAGCTTCTCCCAGATGCGCGGCACAGCGAAGATGACCGTGGGCCGGACTTCGCGCAGGTTGTGCGGCACCGTGTCCAGGTTCTCGGCGAAGTTTACCGTGCACCCGGAGTACACCGGGATCGTGATCGAAAACGACCGCTCCGCGATGTGCGCCAGCGGCAGGTAGGACAATAACTCATCGCCCTCTCTCGCGGGGATACAGGTGGCGGTCGCCTGGCGGACCTGCCACATGATGCTGCGGTGACTGAGCATCGCGCCTTTGGGCGGACCCGTCGTCCCCGAGGTGTAGATCAGCAGGGCGGTGTCATCGGGTTTGATCGCCGCCATCCGCCGCTCGATCTCGCCCGGGTGCGCGCGCTCATGCTGTTCACCCAACCGGAGAAACTCGCCGATCATCATCACCGTGGGGTCGGAGAACGTCCGCAACCCTTCCGGATCCATGACGATGACATGTTGCAGGCGCGGCAGCGCCTGCCGCACCTCCAGCACCTTGTCCAACTGCTCCTCGCCTTCGACGATGATGAACCGTGACTCAGAGTGGTCCAGGATGTAGTGCACCTGGTCGGCGCTGTTCGAGGCGTAGATGCCGACCGTCACCCCGGCGGCGGCCTGAATGCCCAGGTCGCCATATAGCCACTCGGGCCGGTTCTCGCCGAGGATCGCGACGCGGTCGCCGGGCTGGAGACCGAGCGCAACCAGGGCGTGCCCGACCCAACGCACGTTGCGGGCGTAGTCCGCCCACGTGATCCGGCGCCAGATGCCGAATTCTTTGCGGCGCAGCGCCACGCTATCGCGCAGCCGCACCGCGTTGGCAAAGAAGACCGCAGGAATCGTCTCCGCCGCGGCGCGGACATCCTGTACGAGGGCCATGGTGCCTAAGCACTACTACGGCGGGAAGGGAACCCCTTTGGCTCGTAGAAGGTCCACCCCGCATGCGCTCCTCGCAGGAGCTGTTCTCCCTCACCGGCCGCACCGCGCTCGTGACGGGCGGCTCTCGCGGACTTGGGTTGGAAATCGCGGAAGGGTTGGGGCAGTCGGGCGCGCGCGTCGCCATCACGGCACGACGGCGCGAGTGGCTGGACGAAGCCGAACGAACGCTGCGCGCGCAGGACATTGATTGCCTCGCGCTGACCGGCGACGTCTCCGACAGCGGTGAGGTCGTGCGTGTGGTGGACGAGGTCGAGCGGGCCTTCGAGCGCATCGACATTCTCGTGAACGCCGCAGGCCGGACGTGGGGCGCTCCGGCGGAGGAGATGCCGCTTGAGCGGTGGCGTGAGGTCATGGACGCCAACGCCACGGGCACGTTTCTGATGTGCCAGACGGTGGGGCGCGGGATGATCGGCCGCAGGTTCGGCCGGATCATCAACGTCGCCTCGCTCGCAGGGCTCTCCGGGCAGCCGCCTGAGGTGATGGATGCCGTGGGTTACAGCGCCAGCAAGGGCGCGATTATCGCATTGACCAGGGACCTGGCAGTGAAGTGGGCGCGCCATGGCATCACCGTCAACGCCATCGCGCCGGGGTGGTTTCCCACACGCATGTCGGAGAAAGTCATCGAGCGCGCCGGACAAGCGCTCACTTCGCTAATCCCGATGGGCCGGGTCGGGCGGGCGGGCGAGATTAAAGGGGCGGCCGTGTTTCTCGCCTCGGACGCCGCCAGCTACATCACCGGCCAGGTCTTCGCGATCGACGGAGGGCTGCTGGCGCAATGAGAGACGTCGTGATCGTCGAGGCGGTGCGGACGCCGATCGGGCGGCGCAATGGGGCGCTCGCCGGGATTCGTGCGGACGATCTGCTCGCCTCGGTCCTGGGGGAGGTGGTGCGCCGCGCCGGCATCGAGCCGGCGCTCGTTGAGGACGTCATCGCGGGGTGCGTCACCCAGACAGGCGAACAAGGCGCCAACGTGGCGCGGACGGGCGTGCTGCTCGCGGGGTTCCCCGTCGAGGTGGCCGCCACGTCGGTCAACCGGCAGTGCGGCAGCAGTCACCAGGCCATCCACTTCGCGGCGCAGGCGATTGCGAGCGGGGACGAAGACGTGGTCATGGCCGCCGGCGTGGAGAGCATGAGCCGCGTGCCGCTCGGCAGCGACTACGGTGAGTGGAACCCGCGCCTGATGGAACGCCATCAGCTTGTGCATCAAGGCGTGGCGGCGGAACTCCTGGTCAAACGCTACGGTCTCACACGCGAGGAGTGTGATCGTTACAGTCTGGAGTCGCATCGTCGTGCCGGCGAGGCCACCGATGACGGACGATTCCAACGAGAGATCCTCCCCCTGTCGAGCAACGGTGGGAAGACCGTCCGCGCCGACGAAGGCATTCGCCGGGACACCTCGCTCGAGAAGCTCGCCGCGTTGCAGCCCGCGTTCCAGACGGATGGCGTCGTCACCGCCGGGAATTCTTCGCAGATTAGCGACGGGGCAGCCGCGTTGCTGCTGATGAGCGCACAGCGTGCCAGCGCACTCGGTCTCCGGCCGCGGGCGCGCATCGTGGCCCGCACCGTGGTGGGAAGCGATCCCGTCATCATGTTCACAGGCGTAGCGCCGGCCACACGCCGCGCACTCGACCGGTCGAACCTGCGCATCTCGGACATCGACGTCGTCGAAATCAGTGAAGCCTTCGCTCCGGTGGTGCTGGCGTGGGCGTCCGAGGTGGAACCCGACATGGCACGGGTGAATCCCAACGGCGGCGCCATCGCGCTCGGGCACCCGGTCGGCGCGTCCGGCGCGAGGCTAATGACGACGCTGCTGCACGAGCTGGAGCGCCGCGGCGGCCGCTACGGCCTCCAAGTTGTGTGCATCGGGTGGGGGATGGCTACCGCGACCGTGGTCGAGCGACTCTGACCTTCGGATGAAGGTCCATCGGATTGAACTTCCCACGCCCTTCCCCGTCGGACCGGTCAACGCATACCTCATCGAGGGCGATCCGCTGACCCTGGTGGATGCCGGGCCAAAGACTCCTGAGGTCCAGGCGGCGCTCGAAACGGGCATCGGCGCAACCGGCCGTAGGATCGAGGACATCCGCCGCGTCATCCTGACTCACGGGCACGTGGACCACTTCGGGAACGCGATGTGGGTCACAGGACGCTCCGGCGCTGAGCTCTTTGCCCACCCTGCCGACGGACCGAAGTTTGCCGGCGAGCGCTGGGTGGCCGAGAATTTGGGCAAACACTTCACCCTCGCCGGGATGCCGCCCACCTTCCTGGACGCGTTCATCGATCGCATGCGGGCGATCCGGGCGTTGGTCGATCCTGTAACGGCATACCATCCGCTTCAGGATGGAGATTCGGTAGCGATTGGGGCAGAAAGTCTGCGGGTGCTGCATTGCCCCGGCCACTCCCTGGGTCACATCTGTCTCTTTCATCAAGAAGGCGCGTTGATCGCAGGAGACCTGCTGCTGGAAGGCATCAGCCCGAACCCCATCGTCGAGTTCAGTCATGACGGGAAGCGAATCCCGACACTGCCCCAGTACCTGCAATCCCTGCGGCGCGTGCTGCTCCTCAATTGCGAGCTGGCCTACCCCGGCCATGGAGGCACGATTACGAACCCGGGCGCCCGCATCCGGGAGTTGATCAGCCTCCACGAACAGCGTAAGGAGGAGATCCTGCGGCGGCTGGGCCCTGAACCGAAGACACTTTTTGCCCTGGCTCAGGAGCTGTATCAAAACCTCGATGTGATCAACATGATGCTGGCTGTCTCAGAGGTGGTTGGCCACCTCGATCTGCTGCTCGAGGAGAACCGGGTAACCGCGACCCGCCGCGGCCATGCCCTCATATTCCGGGCCAAATCGCCCCGTTAGTGCCCGGTTGCCTCCCTGTAAAGCGGGGAAAGTACCCGCCTGCCGGCCTCTGGTCTGTTTCTTGCTACTACTCCAGCTGTAATGAGGCGTATCGTCACGACCACGGTCTCCGGAGCGGAACTATATCCGTCGGCCCGCGATTTGTTCCGGCGGGCCCAGAAGTCCCTCGACTCACGGCCTCGCCGCATCGCCCTGGCCTGGATCCTGGCGGGAGCCCTCGCGGCTGTCCTGGGCCGGCGCATTATTTCCTGGATCGACTACAACATCTAACCTTCCTGACAAATGGCGTCCCCCAAAAAAGATGAAGGGGATCCGGACAACCCCCCTCCGCTGCGGTGCTTAAAGCCCTTGATGCCCATTTTGTACCCCTTCAAACCAACGGAAGATGAAATGTCACAATTGAGGGATGATAGAGCTGCTCGATGAGACCCGCGCCAGGAACCCTTTCCCGCACACTCGAACCTGATGGAGATGTCTGTGCAGCCTGTCCGTGCAACGATCCAAGGCCTCGGCGTCTGCATTCCCACCCGCATTCTCACCAACGACGATCTGGCACGGATGGTCGATACCACTGACGAATGGATCACCGCCAGAACCGGTATCAAGCGCCGCCACCTCGCCGAGCCCGACCAGGCGACGTCCGACCTCGCCCTCATCGCTGCACAGCGCGCGCTTGCGCAGGCGCGGGTTGCCCCCGACGACCTGGACCTCATCGTGGTCGGCACCGCGACGCCCGATATGTACTTCCCCGCGACCGCCTGCCTCGTGCAGGAGCGCCTGGGCGCAAAACAGGCCGGTGCCTTTGATTTGCTCGCCGCCTGTTCGAGTTTCGTATACGGCCTGATCACCGCCGCCCAGTTGATCCAGTCGGGCGGGATCCGCCGGGCACTGGTCATCGGCGCCGAAACCCTGAGCCGGCTTCTCGACTGGGAAGACCGCCGCACCTGTGTCCTCATCGGAGACGGCGCAGGCGCAGCCGTCGTCGGTCCCTCGACCGGTAATGCCGGATTCTACAGCGGGAGCGTGGGCGCCGACGGCTCAGCAGGCGACGTACTGAAGGTCACCGCAGGCGGATCTCGCATGCCGATCACGGCGGACGCCATCGAGCGCAAGCTGCACCGGGCGTACATGGACGGCCAGGCTGTCTTCAAGCTGGCGGTGCGGACGATTCCGACGCTGATTCGCCGGACGGTGGATCGAGCCGGCTGGACGTTGGAACAGGTCGACCGCATCGTGCCGCATCAGGCGAACCTGCGCATCATTGATGCCATGCGGGAACAGTTGGGTGTCCCTGCAGACAAGTTCGAGGTGAACATCCAGGAGTACGGCAACACCTCGGCGGCGAGTGTCCCCATCGCCCTATGGGAAGCGGTGGAAGCGGGCCGTATCCGCGAGGGGGACCGTATCGTGCTGGCCGCCTTTGGCGGGGGCTTCACCTACGCTGCGTGCGCGTTGATCTGGGGGATCTAACCCCGAGATCTACTGCCGGATGTTCGAAGCCGCTTCGTTTCGGAGACGGCTCAGCAGCGCGCCGAGCGGCGCCACGTCGGCCGGCGCTCCATTGCGGAAGGCGATGGCCTGGCCGGAGGACGCGGAGATCCTGGCGCCGGGAAGGATCAAGCCTACCAGATTCAACGGATCTGCCGCGGCCAGGACCACGACTCCGGGATCCTCCGCCGTCCGGCGCACGGCGCGCAGCGCTTCCACGGCTTCGGGTAGCGCATACTGCTCCCCGGTCAACCCGGCCACGAAGCGCCCACCCCGGATCTGCCCCTGCGCTTCCCACCGCCTATAGATCTGGACAAGGATACGCCAGGCCGGAGCCACTCGCTCCCTCGCCAGGAGATCGCGGAACATAACGCCGTAGCGGCGGAGGAGTTGCCGCGCGATCACGTCGGCTCGTTCCTCGTTGTTCATCTCGCCCGACGGCCGCCAGAGCGACCACCGTCCGACGGGCAGAGAGCGTCCGTGCGAGCGGACCCCCGTGAGACGGCGCATCCGCTGCTGACGCCTGCGCTGCCGGGCCCCGCCGTGCAGCAGCTGCCGGAGTCCTGCCACGCCGTCGCCGGAAACGATGCCGTGGGAGACGAGCTCCCACAGCGCCTCTTCGACTTCAGATGGCATGCGGCGGGTGCCTTTGACGATATCGGTCAGGAAGGACGCGCCGCGCTGCTCGAGGTAACGCACCACCTCAACCGCGGCGGATGAAAGACC
>JAIBHM010000261.1 GCA_020028535.1 Armatimonadota bacterium
GAATCGAGCGCGATGATGCGGCCCTGGTCGATGATCCCGATGCGTTCGGACAGCTGGTCGGCTTCTTCCATGTAATGCGTCGTGAGGATGATCGTCTTGCCTTCGGAGTGATGGAGGTGGCGGATCAGGTCGCGGATGTTGCGCGCCGCCTGCGGGTCGAGTCCCGTGGTCGGTTCATCCAGCAACAGCACCGGTGGGTCATGGACCATCGCCTTGATCAACGCGAGCCGCTGGCGCATCCCGGTGCTGTAGCGCTCTACCAGGTCATCGGCCCGGGCCGTGAGACCCACGCGTTCCAGTAGATCGGCGATCCGCGGCCGAGCAAGATCACGCGGGACCTGGTACAGCGCCGCGAAGTACTCGAGGTTTTCGCGGGCGGTGAGCTTCCAGTAGATGGAGCGCTCGCCGGCGAGCACGACGCCGAGACGCCGGCGGACTTCGTCCGCCTGCTCCGCGACGTCGAATCCCCAGACTCTGGCTCGCCCGGAGGTAGGGATGAGCAAGGTGCACAGCATGCGGATGGTGGTCGTTTTGCCGGCGCCGTTGGGACCGAGCAAGCCGAACAGCTCGCCTCGCCGGATGACCAGATCGATCCCGTCCACCGCCAGGATCTCCTTCTGAACCGCCCGCCGCCGCGCGCCATTCTCGCGCATCGTCCGAATGGAGAAGCGCTTGGAAAGTCGCTCCAGCTCGACGGCGTTGTCGGGCAGGGACCTGTTCACTCGACGATGACCTCCACGACTGTGCCGCCGGGGTCCTTGATGTCGACAATGGGACCGCGTGTCGCGCCTTGCTGGACGGCCTTCAGTATTTCGTCCAGGTTGATCCCCTTGTCGTTCAGCTTTGCCCGCAGCGGCTGGGGAACCATTCCCGCGATCGAACTGGCCAGGCGGGCCGGCAGCGCCAGCTGGATCTTCCGGCCGCCGGGATCCTTGATGTTCACCCTCACAGTCCTCGACAGATCCTGATTGGGAGTTTCGTCGAGCTCGTCCAGCAGGCGCACGGCGTCCTCGGGTGTGATCTTGCCGTCGCGCACCATCTCCAGAATCTGCAGGCGCTCCTCGCTCACGCTTGGTTCCCTCTGACCTCTACGTCCCCGCTTGTGGCCTGCAACCGCACTGTCGCGCCGGGGCCGTTGAGCACCCCGCGCAGTGTGCGAAAGCCCGTCGTCTGTTCAGAAAGCGGGAGTGCAGAGTACACGCGGCCCGAGCGCGTGGACGCCTCGATGGTGGCGCGCGCATCGGGGGGCAGCGTCAGCTTGATGTCTCCGCTGACGGTTTCCGCCGAGACGTCACCTTCACGCAGGTCCAGAAGGTCGAGGGCGATGTCCCCCGAGAGCGTCCGCACGCGCAGGCCGCGGGCGCGGGCCTGGGCCACGGCCACATCTCCGCTCTTCGTGGCAATCGAGATCTCTCCCTCAACGCGGATCACGGCGATGTCTCCGTTGATCACGTCGAGTGAGGCGCCCCGGCAGTCGTTCAAGGCGACGTCCCCGTTAATGATGCGTCCTTCCACACTTCCGCCGATCTCGCTGGCGGCCACGTCCCCGCTCTTGAGATCCAGCCGGAGGTCTCCCTGCACCTTACGGAATTCCACGTCGCCGCTGATCACATCGGCCCGGACCGACCCCTGGAGATCCGATCCCTGGACGTCTCCGCGGGCAACTCGTACCTCCGCGCCGGCGACACCGGCGAGACGCAGGTCGCCTTTTGCGACGTCGATCCGTGCCGCGACGCCCGCCGGCACACCGATCTCGAAATCGACTCGAACACGCCGGCCGACCTCATGCCGGGGGACGGTGACCGTGACGGTCGAGCCGGTCCGCCGGACCTCGACCGGGAGGGCCTCCGCTTCCTGCTGCGCTTCCTCCGTCGTGGTTGACCACACGCGCTTCACGGCCCGGAGCCGCATTGTCCCTTCAGGCACAGTCGTTAGGTGAACATCACCCCAGGCATTCCGCAGCTCGAGGGTGTCCCCGGCGGCCATGTGCTCTTCGGCCGTCGTCTCCGAGCGGCCTTCGACCAGGCCGCGCAGGCCGCGCATGACCTCGCCGAACGTGGGACGGAATGCCGCTTTCGTGCGCCGGATTTCGTGCAACACGTCCCGCGGGATGGACTCCATCAGGTCCTTGAACACCGTGCGCAGATCCTCGCGTAGGTCGCCCGGCCCTGGTGTGCCGCGCGGCTCCTCTTCGACCCGCTGGTCCTCGGCCTGCTGGTCGGCGAGTTCTTGCATCAGCGCGTCGGCTTCCTCGACGGAGATCTTGCCTTCCTTCAGCATGCGCAGGACCATCTCACGCTCTTCGTTCATGGGGGCCTCCGTCACTTGCGCTCGCGGAGCTTCCGCAGCGCGTCTTCAGCGTTGATCTTCCCTGAGTCAAGCTCATCGAGGATCTCGCGGCGTCGCTTGTTGATATCCGCCTTGCGGTCAGGCTCCACGGCGTACCCAAGAGTGATCAGGAGAGAGTCGAGGCGCGCCCGCACCGTTGGGTACGAGAGCCCGAGCTCCCGTTCAACCTCCTTGATGTTGCCGCGGGCCTTCAAGAACAG
>JAIBHM010000081.1 GCA_020028535.1 Armatimonadota bacterium
GCGCGAACCGGCCGGCTGCCGCAGGTTGCAGTTTCGGCATCGTACACACGGGCCCAGGAACAGGCCGGGCAGACGATCTCATTCCCCAATCCGTTCGGGCCATCGCCGCCGGTTATCTCCTTCACGCTGCCACCGCCGAGTCCCAACATTTATGCGGCGCGCCTGGCCCTGCAGTTTCCTCTTTACACCGGAGGGCGCATCGAGTCGCAGATCGCCCTGGCCGAGGCGAACCTGCGTGGGGCGCAGGCCGTGTTCGCACGATCCCAACGGCAGATTCTCTTCAGCGCTCAGCTTCTGTACCTGCAAGCCCTGCTGGGCCAAGAGAATGTGACGGCCGCGCAGCGCGCCCTCAACCAGGCGAACGAGAGTCTGCGGGTCGCAAACGCCCGCGTGAGTACCGGCGCGGCGCCGCAGTTTGAGGCGCTGCAGGCTCAGGTCGCGGTGGCCAATGCCGAGCAAGAAGCAGTGCGGGCGCGCACGAGCGTCGCCACCGCGCAGACAAGTCTTAATGCATCGCTCAATCAGGCGCAGGACGCTTCGCTTGAGCTTACGGAGACGCTGGAGCCGCGGCCTGTGCCCGGGACAGTGCAGGATGCTATCGCGCGGGCCCTGCGCGACCGGCCCGAACTCGCAGAACTCCAGAGCCGCATCGCTGCGGCACAGGCGGGCATTGAACTCGCCGGCAGCGGCGGCCGGCCGAATGTCAACGTCAGCGCCGGCTACGATGTCGGCAACAGCAACGGCATGGCAACCAGCATCAGCGGCGGGTGGTCCATCACGCTGGGGGTCACGCTGGCCCTTTATGACGGCGGGATCACACGCGAGCGAATCCGCGAGGCGCAGCTGCGGGTGGAGCAGCTGAAAGTGCTTGACGCGCATACACGGCAGCAGGTTGAGCTCGAGGTCCGGCAGGCCTGGCTCGCACTACAGCAGGCCGCTGGTGAGCTTCTCGCTGCGACAAAAGCCGTCGAGCAGGGGCGGGAGGCAGCACGCCTCGCTGGCGTCCGCTATCAAGCCGGCGTCGGCACGCAACTGGAATTGCTCTCCGCACAGACTTCGCTGGCCCAGGCTGAGCTTGGCCTGGCCTCTGCGCGTTTCAGTCAGAACCTGGCAAGAATCCGATCGATCCTGGCAACGGGATCGCTGTGAGGGGGATCACGATGCGAACTCGTGTGATTGTGATTGGCCTGGTAGTAGTACTGCTGTTAGGCGCGATCGTGGCGATTCGGGCAACGGGGCGGGCCTCTAGTGCCCCAGAGGAACCCGTCGCACAACAGGCGCCCGTAACCGTCACGGTCAGTACAGCGCGCCGTGCCGACCTGGTGACCCTGGTCACCGCGACCGGCACAGTCAACGCGCTGAGAGAGGCCAGGATCGCCGCCAGGATGCCGGGGCGCGTGACCGCCGTGCTGGTCAAGGAGGGCGATCGGGTGTCGTCCGGGTCGCCGCTGCTGAGGCTCGACGGGAGTGAATTCTTCGCGGCGGAGGCGCAAGCGCGGGCGGCGGTCTCAGGTGCACGCGCCCAGCGGGATCTGCTGATAGCCGGAGCGCTCCCCGAGGAGCGGCAGCAGGCCGCCAACGCTGTGGCGCAGGCCAAGGCCACACTCGACCAGGCGCAGTCCGAAACCGAGCGAATGCGGTCCCTCCATGCCATGGGCGCCATTGCCAAGCAGCAACTGGATGCGGCGGAGACGCAGCTGAACATGGCCCGAACCGCCTACGACTCTGCACGGCAGCAGCAGAGCCTCGTCAACGAAGGACCGCGCGTCGAGCAGCTCCGGGCGGCGGAAGCACAGGCGGCGGGAGCGGAGGCAGGGCTTGCAGCCGCCCGCATCCGCATCCGGGACCTCGTCCTCACCGCGCCCTTCGCGGGGACGATCGTGCAGAGAATGGTCGAGCCCGGTGAGAGCGTCTCACCGGCTGTCCCGTCATTCCTGCTTGCTCAACTCGATGAAGTGAATGTGGAGCTGGCTGTGTCGGAACGGCACCGCGCAGCGCTCCGGGCAGGTCAGAGCGCCACGGTAGCAGTGGACTCTCTGCCCGGGCGGATCTTCAGGGGACGGATCGCGGAGATCAGCCCCGGTGCTTCGGAGCTGAGCAGGTCCTTCGTAGTGAAGATCCGTGTTCCCAATCACGAGCGGATGCTCCAGCCCGGAATGTTCGCGAGAGGAACAATCGTCACCGGGACACGGCTCAGCGTCCTGCAGATCTCAGAGCGCGCAGTTCTGACAACCGCGGGTGGACCTGTGGTTTTCGTGGTCCAGGGTGGCCGCGCCGTCCGGCGCGCCGTTACGCTGGGAGATCGTCAGGAGGGACTGGTGGAGGTCAAGTCGGGGGTGTCGGCCGGTGAGCCGGTCATCGTCGAGGGTCAAGAGGGTCTCACCGACAATCAGGCCGTGGCGCAAAGGGCGCCGCAGCGGTAAGGGAGGCATCGCTCATGCAATGGCTCGCTGAACTGTCTGTTCGCAGGCCAATCCTGGCCTCTGTGCTCATCCTGACACTGGTCTTTCTCGGCGTGTTCTCGTACTACCGGTTGAACGTCGAGCGCTGGCCAAACATCGACATCCCCTTTGTCTCGATCAGCACGCGCGTGCTCGGAGCGTCTCCGGAAGAAATCGAGACCGACGTCACCGACAAGATTGAAGCGGCCGTCAACACGATCAGCGGCATCGACATGCTGAGCTCCACGTCCGCCGAGGGCTTCTCCATCGTCTTCGTCCAGTTTCTTCTCGAGAAAGATATCGACGTCGCCGTCCAGGAGGTCCGGGACAAGATCAACCTCACCCTGCCCGACCTCCCCGCGGAGATCGAACCCCCGGTGATCGAGCGCTTCGACCCTGGTGCCACGCCGGTGCTGATGTATGCGCTTTCGTCGAACCGACCGATCCGTGACATCACCGAGTACGCCGATAAAGTCATCCGTCCCGCGCTGGAAGGGACGGCGGGCGTCGGCCAGGTGCAGATCATCGGCGGTCAGGCCCGCCAGATCAACATCCTGATCGACCCGGCCAAGCTCCGAGCCTACGGATTGGGTGTTGCCGATGTCATCCGGACGCTTCAGGCGCAGAACGTCCAGGTCCCCGCCGGCAGCCTGGATCAGGGCGCCGAGCGGCTCACAATTCGAACGCTGGGCCGCGTGGATTCCCTGGCACAACTGGAAGGGGTCATCATCGCCAGCCGGGACCGCGTGCCCATCGCTCTCGGCGAGATTGCACGAATCGAAGACGGCGCCGCTGAAGCCGAAACCGTCGCGAACGTCGATGGTGCGCGAGCGGTCATCCTCAGAGTCAGGAAGCAGTCGGGGACCAACACGCTCGCGGTAGTCGAGGCGGTCAAGGAGAGAGTGCACGCCGTCGAGGGCACCCTGGCCACAGGATATGAATTGCGGCTTATCCGCGATCAAGCAGTCTTCGTCGAGGCGTCCACCCACGCCGTGCAGGAGCACTTGATCCTGGGATCCATCCTCGCGGCGTTGGTCGTGCTCGTCTTCCTCTGGAACTGGCGCTCCACTATTATCGCGGCGATCGCCATTCCAGCCTCACTGATCAGCACCTTTGCGCTGCTGTCCGCGATGGGCTTGACTCTCAACACCATAACGCTGCTGGCCCTGGCGCTGGTGGTCGGCATCGTGATCGACGACGCCATCGTGGTGCTGGAGAACATCTATCGTTTCATCCACGAAAAGGGCATGTCGCCGGTGCAGGCAGCCATTGAAGGGACGCGTGAAATTGGCCCGGCTGTCACGGCGACGACCCTTAGCTTGATTGCGGTGTTCCTGCCGCTGGCCTTCATGAGCGGCATCGTCGGGCGGTTCATGGCGAGCTTCGGGTACACGATGGCCTTCGCCATCGGTGTGTCTCTCCTGGTGAGCTTCACCCTCACCCCGTCTCTCGCCTCACGCTGGCTGTCCCGGCGTCCGCAGGCCGGATCGGCCGGACCCGCCGAGACTGAGGGTGGGGCACCCACGACGCATGCGGGCAAGTCGCGCGGCCGGATCTACGGTGCCGTGGAACGCTGGTATTTGAGGTTGTTGGGGGCGTCACTCCGCCGGCGGTGGGTCGTGGTCGTCTTGATCCTCGTGACGCTCTTCAGCATCGGACCGATCGGCGCAGCCGTCAACCAGAACTTCCTGCCCGAAGACGACGAGTCTCAGTTTGAAGTCGTCGTGCGGGCTCCCGAAGGGTGGACGCTTGAAGCCACAGAGCGCCTCGCGACGCAGATGGGGCATGAGATCCGCCGCATCCCCGGCGTCGAGTACACGGTCGTCACGGTGGGAGACGATGCCCAGCGCACGCCGAACCGCTTCACGCTCTTCGTCCGGCTTGCAGATGTGAATGCGCGAACGCTGTCTCAGCCGGTGCTCATGGCGCGGGTGCGCGACGAGGTCCTCCCGAAGTACGCCCACCTTGGTCTGCGGACACAGGTGAGCCTCGCCTCGGAGTTCGGTGGCGGATTCGAACCGATCAACTACGTGATTAGCGGTCCTGATCTTGCTGTCCTGACGCGCGCGGCTGAGGTCGGTGAAAAAACCCTACGCGAGATGCCGGGAGTCGTCGACATCAACTCGTCTCTGATCAGTCGCAAGCCACAGCTCGGAATCACGGTCGATCGGGCGCGCGCGGCCGATCTCGGGGTGAGCGTGATGGATGCCGCGATGGCCCTGCGCGTGCTTGTTGGCGGCATGCAGGTCTCCACCTACACAGAGGACGGGGAGCAATACGAAGTGCACATGCGCGCCGAGCCAGCGTATCGCAGGGATCTGGAAGGCCTGAGCCAGCTCACGACGGGCTCCGTCACGCTCGGAGCCGTGCCGCTCGAGCAAGTGGTCCAGATTGATCGCGGTGTTGGCCCCAGCGTCATCGACCGCTTCAACCGGCGGCGTCAGGTCACGCTCACGGCGAACCTGCTGCCCAATACCGACCAGGCCGGGATCCTGCAACAGCTGGACTCGACGATTCGCGCGCTCGAGCTTCCGGCCGGATATGCGACCAACTTTGCCGGGGCAGCCGAAGCGCAGGGTGAGCAGGCAGCGGCGTTCATGACGGCGTTCATGCTCTCCTTCGTGTTCATGTACCTGGTGCTGGCGGCCCAGTTCGAGTCCTGGACTCACCCGATCACGATCTTGCTCTCGCTGCCTCTGACTGTGCCCTTTGCGCTGCTCTCGATCCTCCTGCTGCAGGGGTCCCTGAACATCTTGTCCCAGCTTGGGATCCTGGTCCTCTTCGGCGTCGTGAAGAAGAACGCGATCCTGCAGATCGACCACGCCAACCAGCTGCGGGCCCAGGGGTTGGACCGGAACACGGCCATCGTGGCGGCCAGCCGCGACCGGCTTCGGCCGATCCTGATGACCACCATCGCCTTCGTCGCAGGGATGATTCCGCTGGCAATCTCCCGGGGTGTCGGTGCGGAGACAAACCGGGCCATGAGCTCGGTGATCATCGGCGGCCAGGTTCTCTCGCTTGTGCTCACGCTGGTTGCGATCCCAGTGATTTACTCGCTCTTCGACGACCTTGCGCGGCTGAGAATCTTGAACCGGTTGACCCGGGCCGTCGGCGGCCTGTGGACCAGCCTCGTGGCGGCCCTGACACCGCGTCGGGCAGCACGATCTTCGGCGGAGCTGTTGGGCGGCGATGCTGGAGGCGGAGAGGAGTAAAGACCCAAATCTCTGGTCCCTTGTTGCGCTTGTCGTTTTTCTGGCAGGTGCCATCGCCGCCCACTGGCCGCAGCTTGGAGGTACGGAGCGGCTGACCTTCTCGGCCCTGTTCCTCCTTGGACCCTACATGCTTTACCGCGCGAACGAGGCGCGTCTTATACCTCGCCGCACTCTACGAGCGTCCCGAGGAGGCGATGGTCCACGAGGTTTGGGCCACCCATTTCGCGGCGGCGCTGCGCCAGGGTGATGACGCTGTCTACGTCAATTTCCTCGGCGACGAGGGACAAGCGCGGGTCCGCGAGGCCTACCCAGGGTCGACCTGGGACCGGCTCGTGGCGATCAAGAGTCGCTACGACCCGACCAACCTCTTCCGGCTCAACCACAACATCCCGCCGGCTTCGAAGTAACCTGCCGGCGCTGGGAGTCGTCCGTGCTCTCCACTCCCCTATAGGCCGTGTTGACATCGCCACTTGACATGTGAAGGCGGCGTTCGGTCTTTTCGCCGCTCCGCCATCAGGTTATCGTTGAGGCATGCCCACGCTCAGCGCGAAGCAGCGAGCCAGCCTCCCAAATAGCGCCTTCGTCTACATCGACTCTCGCGGCCAGAGGCGACTGCCGATCAACGACGAGGCGCACGTGAGGAATGCGCTTGCCCGTTTTAACCAGGTCGCCTTTGAGGACGATGCCGCCCGGCAGCGCGCCCGCAAACGGCTACTGAACGCTGCGAAAAAGTACGGCATCCTACCCATCGGTTTCATCTCCAGCCAACTGCAATCGGAGCGGAAACAGGCAACTGCTGCACCGCTCCCCAAAGGGTTCGTCACCCTCCTGATGACCGATATCGAGGGCTCCACCGCCCTTCTCCATCGACTGGGCGATCGTTATCGCGACCTGTTGAAAATCGTCCGAGCTATCGTGCGGGCGGCGGTAGTCCAGGCAGCCGGTCGCGAAATCGACGTCCGCGCCGACGAGTTCTTCGCGGTTTTCAAGGGCGCCGGCAAAGCTATCGAGTCTGCTGTAGCCATTCAGCGTGCGCTCGGCAAACGGCCCTGGCCGGATGATCTCGAAGTTCGGGTTCGCGTCGGGATCCATAGCGGCCGTCCAACCCTCACGGAATTCGGGTACATCGGTCTTACCGTCAACACCGTGGCGCGGGTCTGCTCGGCGGCCCATGGAGGCCAGATCGTCATTTCCGAGGACACAAAGGAAGCGGTTGGAGGATCCGTTCCAACGGGCATCCACTTTAGCAGACTTGGCCGGCATCGCTTGCAGGGCCTGGCGAACACGGAGCTGCTCTTCCAGGTCAAGGCGGACGGACTGGCGTCCAGATTCCCGCCGCCGCGGACGAAAGCCACTCCCTGAGCAACCCCACCTGTCCTCTCGTCCAGGGCCGGCCTGGCCTCTGACGGGAAGCAGGCGGACGACCCGGCAAGTATCCTCGACCTTGCTGGTTAGAGAGAAAGGGGCAAACCTATGAGCACTCTCATTATTGCTACAGAGCCTGCACTGCTGATTGCCCGTCACAGTTCAACGTGGTTGGTAGAGGAGCAACTGAAAGGCAAATCCCCCGAGTCCCTTTCGCTCGATCGGCAGAATCCAGATCGCCTCTATGCGGGGACCTCGGGCAGCGGGTTGTGGCGCAGCGACGATGCCGGGCGAACCTGGGATCGGGTCGGAGCAGGGGTATCTCACGCTGATGTTACGGCCGTGGCGGTCAGTCCGGCCGAACACGGCGTCGTGTATGCGGGAACGGAACCCAGCGCGGTATTTCGCTCCGAAAATGGCGGAGAGACCTGGACCGAGCTGTCAGGACTGCGGGCGCTCCCCTCGTCTCAGTCATGGAGCTTCCCGCCGCGCCCAGAGACCCACCATGTGCGGTGGATTGAAACCGACCCCACAGTTGCCGGGAGAGTATTTGTGGCGATTGAAGCCGGCGCGCTCGTGCGCACACTCGACGGAGGTCGGACATGGCTTGACCGAGTGCGCGGAGGGCCGATCGATACCCACAGTGCAGCAACCCACAAACTTGCGCCGGGCCGAGTGTACTCAGCCGC
>JAIBHM010000262.1 GCA_020028535.1 Armatimonadota bacterium
ATTACTTCACCGTCGTCCGTCACGGTGTCGTGCGGGGGTGAGCTCGGACGTTGACATGGTCTTCGGACCGCCATCTTGATTGGGCAGCCCCCTTCACGTGCTTCGCGGTGAAGCGGAACTGACATCATGGGCGCTCAGCGCCCGGAGAGATGTGTGGCGCACGGCCACCTGGTGATGACGCATCGCGCTTTTCGTCTAGGATCGACGTTCGCCTCCGAGGGCATACCTGGGTATCCTCGCTGTCGTCCACCCAAGGAGGTGTGCTGAGGACCGCGCCGCAAGCTGTTCGACAACAATCGATTCGCCGTTGACACGGCCAGCGTGCTTAGAGATGTCGATGTCGACGTATGTGGCGGCGCCGCGGTAACCCTCCGCGATGCTCGGAGCGTATGTCAGAAGCAGCCCAGCCTTGGCAACCTCGCTCGCTGGGCCGACGGCTGGTAGCCGATGCCGTATCGCCAATGCCGCGATCTGCGCTCGCAGCCCGAAGGCCAGAGCACCCACAACGATCAGTCCGCCGACGTGGTCCCGGGCGGCCGTCGCGAAAGCCTTTTCTACGTCTTCCGTCGTCCTCGCCTCCAAGCTCAGCACTTGGAGCTGCAGGGTCCGGGCCGCGGCCTCGACCTGCTGGAACTGGCGCCCATCGCTACTCGGGTTCCAGAGGATAGCGACGCGCCTGATCTTGGGAGCGATCTCCCTCAGAAGTTCCACTCGCTTTTGGGAAAGCTCCAGCGAGACAATGCTGAGACCGGTGACGTTCCCACCCGGGCGCGCGAGGCTTCTGACGAGCCCGCGTCCCTCAGGGTCTTGCCCGCTGATCATGACGATGGGAATCGTTCGGGTCGCCCGCTGAGCTGCCTGAACCACCGCGTCGGTCGCGGCCACGATGACATCGACCTTGAGGCGGACCAACTCGGCAGCCAGACTGTCGACGGGATCGCCTTCCCGCTCAACGGCGCGGAATTCGAAGACGATGTTCTGACCCTCCACGTAGCCGAGGTCGCGCAACCCATGCCGGAACGCATTCCAGAGGTGTATGCGCGGGGCGACCGGGCCGGCGGAAATGAATCCGACTCTCGGGACCTTCGTCGCCGGCTGCGCCCCGGCAGCGGGTGGGGCAAGGAGGAGCGCCAGCACGAGGAGCATGGCGCGTATCGATAGCGCGGGCTCTAAAACTCGATGCCAAGCGGTGCAGTCTACCAATTACTGGTCGCTCCTCCCGTGCGGCGAACGCTCACGATAACCGGCGGCGGCTGAGCGAAGCGAAGTCGCCGTCAGGTTCATCGTGTTGTTAGCGCGAAAGCCGTCAACCTTCGAATCCGGAGCCCGTCAGATCCCGCGCGCCGTGGACGAACGCCAGAATGTGTACTTCGGTCTGCGTCACCTCGTAGAGCAGGCGATACCGCTGGACGAGGAGCTGCCTGACATTGGGCTGGTTGAGCTCTGGAACTATGCGACCGCGTTCGCCGACGACATCAAGCGAGGAAGCCGCCTCCAGTGCTTGAATCAGCAGGCGCTGAGCAGCGGGGTGGGAATCCTGGGCGACGTAGGAGACAGCATCGTCAAGCATCCGGCGGGCGTGTTCAGTCCAGACTACGTGCCGGCGCCGCGCAGCCATTTCCGACGCATGGCACTCTCCACTTCCTCATGGGAAATGACACGGCCAGCGGCCGCGTCCTCCTGACCGCGCTCGACCGCCTGAAGCACATACAGGTGGTACAGCACATCCTCGACGCTGCAGTCATCGGGCAGTCGGTCGAGGAGCGCCCTCACTGCTCGCTTGGCCTCCACCCGTCATCCTCCTTACAACCAACGTGTTGCTCCTACCGCCATTCTATCGCAAGCAGCCTCCGCGCCCCGGCCCGTCGTCGCAGATAGTTCTCTTGCGCGCTAACGGTCACGCTCAGCGGCCGCGGGGCGAGCAACGCGAGCCCGCGGTCCGTTGAAGCGTGATGTTGGGCAGCACGACGTCACTCAATGACCCGGTGCGCCCGCCCGAGCACCGATGCCGGGATCGTGAGGCCAAGGGCCTTCGCGGTCTTCAAGTCAGTCACATACTGCTCAGTTTTCACGATCGATCACCGTCCACTACCCGTGGCATCCCTTCTGCGGCTTGACGCTCACCGTGGCAAGGAGCCATCGCGCGGCCACCGGTGACCGAGCCTTCGTGTGCGTGGCGCCCGCCGGAGGGTTCGTCGTCATCCCGGAATGGATGACCGAGCGGGAACGATGCGTCCACGTGCGCCTCGCTGAGGCGCCGCAGGTCTCCCTGACCGCCCTCCTCGATCTGCTCACGCTGCTGCGCAGTATAGCGAGCGCTCCCGAACCCCATGGAACAATCGGCGCCGATGCCCATGCGGCACTCAGCGAGGAGGCTCGGCGCCATGGCGAGGTCCCCGTCCCCCCAGATCCCGTTGAAATTCGCCGGCCCGGGTGTGATGCGGTGGGAGGAGCTGCCGGCGGCCCTTCGCGAGCGCGTGCGCGAGCTGCTCGCCGCGCTGCTGCGGCAGGCCGCCGCGCGAGCGCGTCCCGCGGAGGTCGACGATGACGAGTAACGCGAAGATTCACCCCGAGCATCTGGCTCGCCCCGCGATCGTCTACGTCCGCCAGTCCACGCTCGATCAGGTTCGCCATCATCAAGAAAGTCGGCGTCGGCAGTACGACCTGGCCGAGCACGCCCGGGCGCTCGGCTGGCGCGAGGTCCTGGTCATCGACGAAGACCTCGGCAAGTCCGGAGCCACCGCGGCCGACCGTGCTGGCTTTCAACGCCTCGTCACGGAAGT
>JAIBHM010000082.1 GCA_020028535.1 Armatimonadota bacterium
CGAAAGGGTCAGGATCGGCATCCCGGGACACTATAGCAGAACCGGGTGATGGTCGGTTTGGGTGGCATCAAATACGAAAGAGCGTTTCGCTTACGCGGGAGAGAATACGGTCGAGAGGATCAGGGTATGCCTTACTTCCTCATTTTCGATCCCCGCTCTAGACGGAGATCCGGCGTTCCTCAACACGTTCCCTTGTGTTACCTCAACTCGGTCCGGACCCAGTTCCGTTCGATAGTCCGCGTGGGCTAGTCATTTAACGCATGGATCCGTGTACGCCGAAGAGACGGCGAGCACGGGCCCGTGCCCCGCCTCGTGCTCCACCAGATGAAACACGGCCCACTCCGGCGTGACGTCATAGTCGACATCGTCAGGGGGACGTCTCAACCGCCGCCACTCCTCGATTGACATCTCTCTGAACTTGTCCAGGAAGACGGTCCGGCTGCGGTCCAAACGCTCTAGATGCATAGGCAGCGCGACGCCCGGTACCCGAGTCAGGCGGCCGTCGCTGTCGGCCATGGCGTGCGGGAAGTCGGGTTTGAGGTCAGGCGGAAGATCCTGGCCGAGTACGTCTATGAATAGCCAGCCCATCTCCACCGCCGCGATGTGGTAGAGGAGCGACCCAATGGCGTTCTCACGGCCATCCGCTCCCTCCCAATCGAGGGTACGCTGGTCCAAGCCATCCGCGAGGCGAAGGGTCCGGCGTCGGACCTCCTGCAACATCCATAGCCAGCGGCCGATCTCAGGTTCGTAGCCTCGAAGCGGGACAACTTCCTGTAGCCTCCGCAAGGCAGGCCTCCTTCATCCGCGCTTCATCACAATTAACGTGGGAGGGTTACTCGATCATGAACTTCATGCCGACGCGCGCAGGCAGGCGACGATACCCGAGCTTCTCGTTGACGGCAACCATCGGATAGTTCACCGTGTCGTTGGTCGTCCGCATCGCCGCGATCCCGTTGCGCTGCACGAACTCGATCGTCGCCAGTTTGAGGAGGGTGGCAAGCCCGCGGCCGCGGTACTCACGATCAACCCCCGTGAAATACGTGTAAGCGGGCCGGCCCTCCAGACACACCACACCACTCACGCCTACCCAGCGATCCCCATCGGCAATGATGAACAACCCGTCCTGGCGGAATCCCGGCATCCTGGCGAACTGTTGGAAGTCCTCAATCGTGTACTCGGGTGCGCCCTCAGGATGCGGGACGTCCCCACTCAGCTTCATGGAGAGCTCAAATAGCTTCGGGAGGTGTTCTTCCACCGGAGTGGCCTGCGCGAGAGAGAAGAGCCGCAGACCGCCAAGACGGTTCCGCCAGCGCTCGAACCTGCGCCAGTCGAACTCACTCACACCCAGCTCCATCTCGAAGCGCTGATAGGCCTCGCGATATCCCAGAGTCTCGAGAAACGCCCGTGTCCCGACGTCGTCGTCGCGGATCATCGCGGTGAGCTCTGTGCCACCGTGCGCCACGGTGAACTCGCGCAGCCGGCGTTCCAGCTCCGTTCCCAGCCCGCCCCGGCGGCTGTCGGGGCGGACGCCGACAGAGAGCGAAAACTTGTGCCTGGGCCGGGTGTGGCTGTTCTGGGTCTGGGCGACGGCGGCCATCCCTCGATCGCCGATCGCCACGAAGCGGGCAAAGGCCTCGTCCGGCCGCCGCATCCCCTCTTCATGGCGGAAGATCTCCACAGTCGTGCGCTCTTCCGGCCGCTGAACCGCGTTCACGAGGTCGACGATGGCGGGGATGTCGTCACTCGTTGCTGGACGAATGGCCCACGTCATGACAGGTCCTCCAGAAAATGAACGGGGGAGCGCGTTGCCGCGATCCCCCGTCCAGGCCTTGCTCTCGACTAGACTTCGACGTTGATCTTGATGCCCCGGTAGCGCGCCATGCCCGTACCGGCGGGGATCAGCTTGCCGATGATCACGTTCTCCTTCAGGCCGATCAACGGGTCCACCTTCCCCTTCGTCGCGGCATCGGTCAGCACGCGCGCGGTCTCCTGGAAGGACGCCGCAGACAGGAAGCTCTCGGTCGCCAGCGAGGCCTTGGTGATGCCGAGCAGCACCGGCCGTGCCTTGGCCGGGTCGAGGCCTTCCGCCAGCGCCTTGGCGTTGTCTTCCTCGAACGTGAACTTGTCGACGAGCTCGCCGGGGAGGAGCTCGGTGTCACCCGGTTCCTCCACCTTCACCCGGCGCAGCATCTGGCGGACGATGATCTCGATGTGCTTGTCGTTGATGTCCACGCCCTGCGACCGGTAGACGGACTGGATCTCCTGCACCAGGTACTGCTGCAGGGCGTGCAGCCCACGGATGCGCAGGATGTCGTGGGGGTTGACCGAGCCTTCGGTGAGCTGGTCGCCCGCGGTGACCCGGTCGCCGTCCTGGACGCGCAGCCGCAGCCCCGGCGAGGTCGCAATCGGCATTTCCTCGCCGTCCTTGGTGACGATGAACAGCTTGCGCGCGCCCTTGACGTCGGCGAACTTCACCTTGCCGCCGACCTCGGCGATGGCGGCGACGTGCTTGCTCTTCCGCGCCTCGAACAGCTCCTCTACGCGCGGCAGGCCCTGCGTGATGTCATAGCCGGCCACGCCGCCGGTATGGAACGTGCGCATCGTGAGCTGAGTGCCCGGCTCGCCGATGGACTGCGCGGCGATGATCCCCGTGGCCTCGCCGATCTCCACCTGCTTGCCGGTGGCCAGGTTGCGACCGTAGCACTTCGCGCACACCCCGTGGCGGCACTTGCAGTTCAGCACGGAGCGCACGACCACCGTCTCGACGCCGGCCTGCTCGATCGCATCCGCCATCTCCTCGGTGACTTCCTGGTCGGTCTCCACGATGACCTTGCGACCCCGCGGGGCGGTGACGTCCTCCGCCGCGGTGCGGCCGATGATGCGCTCCTTGAGCGCCACGACGACCTCGTTGCCTTCCTTGATGGCCGTCATCGCCACGCCCTCGGTCGTCCGGCAGTCCTCCTCGCGGATGATCACGTCCTGCGCCACGTCGACCAGGCGCCGGGTCAGATACCCCGACTCGGACGTGCGGATCGCCGTGTCCGCCAGGCCCTTGCGCTGCCCGTGCGTCGAGATGAAGTACTCCAGCACGGTCAAGCCCTCGCGGAAGTTCGCCTTGATCGGCAGCTCGATGATCCTGCCCGAGGGGTCGGTCATCAGGCCGCGCATGCCGGCCAGCTGGCGGATCTGCTGGATGTTGCCCCGCGCGCCGGACTGGGCCATCATGTACAACGGGTTGAACGGGTCGAAGTTCTGGAGCATGGCCTCGGTAATCTCTTCCGTGGCCTTCGTCCAGACGTCGATCGTCCGCTGGTACTTCTCTCCGCTGGTGATCAGCCCGCGCCGGAACTGCGTCTCGATGTCCGCAATGCGCTTGTCGGCGCCGCTGAGGATCTTGTCCTTCTCTTCGGGGATGGCGATGTCGTCGATGGCGATGCCGGCGCCGCTCTTCGTGGCGAACTTGAACCCCAGGTCCTTTACCGCGTCAAGCAGCAGCACCGTCTTCGTCGAGCCGAGCCGGTTGTAAGCCTCGGACACGATCGTGGAGAGGACCTTGCGGTCCGCCACGTCGTTGATGAAGCGCAGCTCCTCCGGGATGGCTTCGTTGAAGATCACGCGCCCGACGGTCGTCTCGATCGGCTCGCTGTCGTGCGTGAGCCGCACCTTGACGCGCGCGTGCAGCTCCGCCGCGCCGCTCTCGTAGGCCAGGACGGCCTCGTTGGGCGTGCTGAAGATCTTGCCCTCGCCGCGCACACCCGATTTCTCCTGGGTGAGGTAATAGCACCCGAGCACGATGTCGCGGGTGGGGCTGGTGATGGCCTTCCCATACGCCGGCGACAGGATATTGTACGCGGACAGCATGAGGAGACGGGCCTCAGCCTGCGACGCCGCCGACAGCGGCACGTGCGCCGCCATCTGGTCGCCGTCGAAGTCCGCATTGTACGCGGTGCATACGAGCGGATGGACCTGGATGGCCTTGCCCTCGATCAGCGTGGGCTCGAACGCCTGGATGCCGAGCCGGTGCAGCGTCGGCGCGCGGTTCAGCAGCACCGGGTGCTCGGTCACGACGTCCTCGAGCACGCCCCAGACCTCGGGCCGCGCGCGTTCCACCATGCGCTTTGCCGACTTGATGTTCTGGGCCAGCTGCTTGTCCACGAGCCGCTTCATGACGAATGGCTTGAACAACTCCAGCGCCATCTCACGCGGCAGGCCGCACTGGTGCAGCTTGAGCTTCGGACCCACCACGATGACGGAGCGGCCGGAGTAGTCCACGCGCTTGCCGAGCAGGTTCTGGCGGAACCGGCCCTGCTTGCCCTTCAGCATGTCGGACAGCGACTTCAGGGGCCGGTTGTTGGGCCCGGTGACCGGGCGGCCCCGGCGGCCGTTATCGATGAGGGCGTCCACCGCCTCCTGCAGCATGCGCTTCTCGTTGCGCACGATGATCTCGGGCGCGCCCAGGTCCAACAGACGCTTGAGGCGGTTGTTCCGGTTGATGACGCGCCGGTACAGGTCGTTGAGGTCGGAGGTCGCGAACCGCCCGCCGTCCAGCTGCACCATCGGCCGCAGGTCAGGCGGGATGACCGGCACGACGTCCAGGATCATCCAGTCAGGCTTGTTGCCGCTTTTCTTGAAGGCCTCGACGACTTCCAGGCGCTTCAGGATCTTCATCCGCTTCTGGCCGGAAGAGTCCTTGAGGTCGGCGCGCAGCTGCCGGCTCACCTTCTCCAGATCCAGCTCCAGCAGCAGCTCTTTGACGGCTTCCGCGCCCATGCCGGACCGGAACGCGGTGCCGTACTTCTCGCGCAGCTCGCGATACTCGTTCTCGGTCAGCAGCTGCTTCTTGTTGAGCGGGGTCGTGCCCGGATCGATGACGATGTAGGAGGCAAAGTACACCACACGCTCCAGCGACCGCGGGGAGATGTCCAGCAGCAGACCGACCCGGCTGGGCACGCCCTTCAGGTACCAGATGTGGCAGACCGGAGCGGCGAGCTCGATGTGACCCATCCGCTCGCGGCGCACTTTCGCCCGGGTGACCTCAACACCGCAGCGGTCACAGATGATGCCCTTGAAACGGATGCGCTTGTACTTGCCGCAGTGGCACTCCCAGTCCTTTTGCGGGCCGAAGATGCGCTCGCAAAACAGACCGTCGCGCTCCGGCTTCAGGGTACGGTAGTTGATGGTCTCGGGCTTCTTTACCTCGCCGTGCGACCACAGACGGATCGTCTCAGGCGAGGCCAGGGCGATCTTCACCGCGTCGAAGTTGTTGACGTCCTGCATCAGTAGTCCTCCACCAGGGCTTCCTCGCCCTCAAGGTTGATCCCGAGAGCCCGCGCAGTTTCCGCGATGTCCTCCTCGACCTCCTTGAGCTCGATTTCCTTCTTGTCTTCCGTGAGCACCTTGACGTCAAGGCAGAGCGCCTGCAGCTCCTTGACCAGGACCTTGAACGACTCCGGCACGCCGGGCTCCTGGATGTTCTCGCCCTTGACGATCGCCTCGTAGGTCTTCACGCGGCCCACGACGTCGTCGGACTTCACGGTCAGGAGCTCCTGCAGCGTGCTGGCGGCGCCGTATGCCTCCAGCGCCCAGACCTCCATCTCGCCGAACCGCTGGCCGCCGAACTGCGCCTTGCCGCCAAGCGGCTGCTGCGTGATCAGGCTGTAGGGTCCGGTGGAACGGGCATGGATCTTGTCCTCCACCAGGTGGAGTAGCTTCATCATGTAGATCCAGCCGACGGTGACCTTGGCGTCAAACGCGTCCCCGCTGCGCCCATCGCGCAGCTGGATCTTACCGTTATTGGGCAGGCCCGCTTCGGAAAGCATTGCTTTGATCTCGTCCTCCTTGGGGCCATCGAACACGGGCGCCTCCGCCCACATGTTCATCTGGGATGACGCCCACCCCAGGTGTGTCTCCAGCACCTGGCCGACGTTCATCCGGCTCGGCACCCCGAGGGGGTTCAGGACGATATCCACCGGCGATCCGTCCGGCAGCATCGGCATGTCTTCGTCCGGCAGAATGACCGAAATCACGCCCTTGTTCCCGTGACGTCCGGCCATCTTGTCGCCGACGGTGATCTTGCGCTTCTGGGCGACGTACACCCGCACGAGCGTGTTGACGCCTGGGGGCAGTTCATCGCCGGTCTCCCGGCTGAACACCTTGACCGAGACGACTTTGCCCTTCTCGCCGTGGGGCACCTTGAGAGAGGTGTCGCGGACTTCGCGCGCCTTTTCCCCGAAAATGGCGCGGAGCAGCCGCTCCTCGGCGGTGAGCTCGGTCTCGCCCTTCGGCGTGACCTTGCCGACGAGGATGTCGCCCGCCCGCACCTCGGCGCCGATCCGCACGATGCCGCGGTCATCGAGGTCGCGCAGCGCTTCCTCGCCGACGTTGGGGATGTCCCGCGTGATCTCCTCGGGACCGAGCTTCGTGTCGCGCGCCTCGACCTCATACTCCTCGATGTGAATCGACGTGAAGAGGTCTTCTTTCACCAGGCGCTCGCTGATGACAATCGCGTCCTCGTAGTTGTAACCCTCCCACGGCATGAACGCGACCAGCACGTTGCGGCCCAGCGCCAGCTCGCCCTGGTCGGTGCACGGACCGTCCGCGATGACGTCGCCTTCCTTGACGTCTTCGCCGGTGCGCACCAGCGGTGTCTGGTTGATGCACGTCCCCTGGTTGCTGCGCTGGAACTTGATCAGCTTGTAGGTGTCGTGCGAGCGGCCGCTGTTGATGGTGATCTCCTCACCCGTGACGGCCTCGACCGATCCGGCGTGCCGGGCAATGACCACGGCACCGGAATCCACCGCGGCGCGCAGCTCCATCCCCGTGCCTACCAGTGGCGCTTCGCTGGCGAGCAGTGGGACCGCCTGACGCTGCATGTTGGATCCCATCAGCGCGCGGTTCGCGTCATCGTGCTCGAGGAAGGGGATGAGCGCTGTCGCCACCGAGACGGTCTGCTTGGGCGACACATCCATGAAGTCGATCTTGTCGGGCGGGACCAGCACAATTTCCGACCCGTGCCGCGAGGACACACGCGACTCGACAAGCCGGCCGCGGTCGTCGGTCTTCGCGTTCGCCTGGGCGATGATGTAGTGGTCCTCCTGATCGGCCGTCAGATACTCCACGCGGCGGGTGACGGTCCCATCGCGCACGACCCGGTAGGGCGTCTCGATGAACCCGAGATCGTTCACGCGGGCATATGTGGCCAGCGACGAGATCAGGCCGATGTTCGGACCTTCCGGCGTCTCGATCGGGCACATCCGGCCGTAGTGGCTGGTGTGCACGTCGCGGACCTCAAAGCCGGCCCGTTCCCGCGAGAGGCCGCCGGGACCGAGGGCGGAGAGCCGCCGCTTGTGGGTCAGCTCCGCCAGCGGGTTGGTCTGGTCCATGAACTGCGAGAGCTGGCTGCTCCCGAAAAACTCTTTGATCGCCGCGACGACCGGGCGGATGTTGATCAGGACCTGTGGGGTAATCTGCCCGGTCTCCTGGATGGTCATCCGCTCGCGGATCACCCGCTCCATACGCAGCATGCCGATGCGGAACTGGTTCTGCAGCAGCTCGCCGACCGAGCGGACGCGCCGGTTGCCCAGGTGATCGATGTCGTCGACGGTAAAGCCCTCTTCCTCGCCGAACAGGCCGACCAGATACCGCACCACCGCGACGATGTCGTCGCGCACCTGCTGGCCGTGCCGGAGCCCCTCACCCGCCAGGACGTAGAGGACTTCCTTGGTGGACGGGGCGATGCCGAGCACCACGCGGGTGCCGCGGTCGATCTTCCTCACGTCCACGAACTCGCCGTCCACCTTGGCCATGACGCGGGAGAGCACGCCGGTGAACTCGCGGCCGTCTTTCAGGCTGAGGTGGGCCTTGACGTCATCGAACTCGCCGCCGGTGGTCTGCACCAGCGTGCGAAACTCGAGGGGCGCATCCAGGCCGAGTTTGCGGTTGAGCTTGTAGCGCCCGACCTTGCCCAGGTCGTAGCGTCGCGGATCGAAAAAGAGCGTCTGCAGCAGTTGCCGCGCACTGTCCACCGTCGGCGGATCGCCGGGCCGCAATCGCCGGTAGATCTCGATCAGGGCTTCCTCGACCGCCTTCTGCCCGCTGCGCTCCTT
>JAIBHM010000263.1 GCA_020028535.1 Armatimonadota bacterium
GCGATGATCAAGCCGAGCACCGCGGAGACGGCGCCTTTCACCAGGTCGCGCCCAACGAAGCTGCTGATCAGGGCCAGGCCGAAGATGCCCAGCGCGAAGTACTCGGGTGGGCCGAACGCCAGCGCGATCTTTGACAGCGGGACCGCGAGCGCCACCAGGATGAAGACGCTGACGATGCCGCCGATCGTCCCGGTGATCAGCGAGACGCCTAACGCCTTCCCGCTCTTTCCTTGCCTGTGCAGCGCGTAGCCGTCGATGACGGTGGCCGCCGCGCCCGGGGTTCCCGGCGTGCTGATCAGGATGGCGGTGATGGAGCCGCCATACATCGCGCCGATGTAGACGCCGGCCAGCATCATCAGCGCCACCGCGGGGTTCATCCCGAACGTGAGCGGCAGCAGCAGTGCCATGGCGATCGAGCCGGAGATGCCCGGAAGCGCACCACCGATGATGCCCCAGGTCACCCCCAGCAGTATCATCAGGAGGGACACTGGATGGATCGCAATCTGGGCGCCGAGCGCGAACCGTTCGAGCATGGCTACTTGAGCGGCCCCATCGGCAAGAGGACGTGCAGAGTACGCGCGAACACCAGGTACAGCACAGCAGTCACGCCCACGGCGGTGCCGACGAGGTATCCCCACTGCCGGAGGCCGAGCAGCCAAATCGCTCCCGCAACCAGTACCGGCGTCATCAGCACGAACCCAAGGCGAGGCAGCAGGAGGGTGTAGAGCACAAGCAGGAGCACGAGGCCGGCGAAGACGCCCAGCCGGACCGCGGGCGGGCGGGACGGATCAGACCGTCCCGACACCGCCCGCACGATCAGGGTCAGGGCCAGAGCCGCCAGCGTCAGCGCCAGCAGCCGCGGAAAGAACGCCGGACCCAGGCGGTCCGAGGCAAACCCTCGGATGATCCCAAAGGACTGCTGGAAATACACCGCCGACAAGACCAGCAGTCCCAGCCCGATCGCCAGGTCCGCGCGCTTCATGTTACTGGACGACGCCGATCTCCTTCATGTATCGGCGCAGCGTCTGGTTCATCCGATGCAGATAGGCTTTGTACTGGTCGTGATCCATGAACGACGGCAGCAGGTGGACCGAAGTATAGTACCCGCGGTAGGCCGGCCGCGACAGCGCCCGCTTGACCGCCTGCTCCCAGTAAGCGACGGCCGCCGGATCCATCCCCCTGGGTCCGAGCAGGCCGCGGAATTTCTCGACGACGATCTCTACGCCCTGCTCCCTCGCGGTCGGGATGGTCGTCCCCGCCAGTCGCTGCGACGTGAACGAATTGACGACGCGCACCTGCCCTGCCTCCACCTGGGAGGCCACCTCCGCAAACTCACCCACGCCCAGGTCCACGTGACCGCCCAGCACTGCCAGCAAGAGGTCCCCGCCGCCCTCGAACGTCACGGGCTGCACGGTGATCTTGGCCACCTTCTGGATCTGGTGCGCGATCATATGCTCCACCGACCCCGGTGTGGCGGCGCCGAAGCGGATCGTCCCGGGCCGCTGCTTCGCGGCATTCACGATGTCCGGCAAGGTCTTCCACGGTGAGTCGGCCTTGACGTAGAGAATCATAGGGTCGAAGAACACGTTCACCACCGGCTGCAGGTCGAGGAACGAGTGGGGCGTTTTGGTGAGGATGGGTGTCTGCAGCATAGTGGGCGTTGAGCCATAGAGGATGTAGCCGTCTTTCGGGCTCGTCGCCACGTGCGTTACCGCCCTCGCGGACGACCCACCGCTGCGGTTCTCCACGACAACCGGCACCTGGACGATTCCTTCCAGATGCTTCGCCAGGTTGCGCAGGAAGATGTCACCGCCTGCGCCGACGCTGCTGTGCGTCACGAGTGTGATGGGCTTTGTGGGGTATGACCCCTGCCCGATGGCCCCGACCGTCATCACAAGGACGGCGGCGAGCGCCAATGTAACCAACCGTGCTCCTTGCTTCATCTGCCTCTCCCTCCTCTGACTCGCTGATCGTTATTCATCTCTGGCAAACAACGGTTCTCCCGCATCCAGCACAATTCGATCGTCCAGCACCACCGTCGGCCGCAGCAGCATGATGTCCAGGTGCACCGCGCTCTCCACCGTTCCCGCAAGACTCAGGTTGTCACCCAGCGCCACGTGGGCCTGGCCGAGGCGCTTCTTGATCTCGCGGCTCTTGGGGATCAGCCGGCAAGCCGGGTTCGTCCCCAGCGCGAGCTCGGCCGCGAAGTTGCGCGCACCCGGATCCTTGCGGCCGAGAATTTCGTCGAGCTGCTGCGCCTGCGCGCCGCCTTCCACGCGCGTGATTCTGCCTTTCGACACCTCCATGCGGAACGGCTCGGTGACCTGGCCGATCTTCTCCACGAGATAGGGATTCACGACGACCCCTTCGGTGCGGCCCTCCACCGGGGCGATCGCCGCCTCCCCGTCCGGCAGGCCGGAGAACGTGCCCGGCTCCCGCGCGAAGCCGGACAGCCCGAACGCAGAGCGCCCCGACAGGTCGATGGTGAGATCGGTCCCCTCAGGCGTCGTCACGCGGGCACGC